>JANNSA010000577.1:0-1569 GCA_031402115.1 Hyphomicrobiaceae bacterium
CGCCTGGACGCGGTGCAGCGTGAGCTGCGCGAGACCGCCGGCTGCACCGTGCTGCTCTACGAGCAGACCTGCGCGGCAGAGAAGTGCCGGCGCCGCAAGCGCGGCGAGCTGGCCGACCGCGATCGGCGCCTGTTCATCAACGAAGCCGTCTGCGAGGGCTGTGGCGACTGCCCGGAGCAGTCCAGCTGCGTCAGCATCGAGCCCCACGACACGCCGCTGGGCCGCAAGCGGCGCATCAACCAGTCGTCCTGCAAGCCGGATCTTTCCTGCGTCAAGGGCTTCTGCCCGTCCTTTGTGTGGGTGATCGGTGGCCAGCCCAAGCGCGCTGCAGCGGTGGCGGCGCCCGAGGCGGCCCTTGCCGGCCTGCCGCCGCCGGCGGTTGCTCCGCTGGGCGAGGGCGCCTTCGGCGTGATGATCCCCGGCATCGGCGGCACCAGCGTGATCACCGTGGGCGCGGTGCTGGCGATGGCCGCCCATCTGGAGGGCAAGGCCACCGCGACCTACGACATGACGGGCCTGTCGCAGAAGAACGGCGCGGTCTACGGCCATTTGCAGGTGGCCGCCAACGCCGCCGGCCTGGGCGCCAACCGCCTTGGTCTGGGCGACGCGGCCCTGCTGCTGGGCTTCGACATGGTGGCCGCCGTGGGCGACGAGGCCTTCCGCAGCATCGATCCGGCGCGCACCCGCTTCGTTGGCAACCTCAGTGTGCTGCCCACCGCGATGCAGGCGCTGGACCCGGCCGCGCGGGTCGATTTCGGCCTGCTGGCGCGCAAGGTTTCACAGAAGCTGCCGCCTGCGCAGGTGCGCCATGTCGATGCCACCGGGCTGGCCGCGCCGCGGTTGGGCGAACCAGGACGGTGTGGCGCAACTCAAGGCCAAGTGCTTGGTGGCGACCGAGATGCCAACGACCGAGTTCGACAAGATCCGCACGGCGGTGCAGCCGATGATCGCCAGCGGTATGTCATCTTGCAGCCATCGACTGCCTGCAGCAGGGGTGGTGAAGCGCACAGCGCCGCGGTTCGCAGGCGCTTCAGTCCTTGCGCAGCAGGCCCAGGCGGCCCAGCGTGGCGCGCTCGGCCTCGACGGTGCGGTGCGCAAACGCCTCGTACTCTGCTGTTCCCATGGGCATCAGCGGCAGCATGAAGCGCGCATAGGCGGCCTGCACGGCCGGCTCGTCGAGCGAGGCGCGGAAGGCGTCGTGCAGGCGCTGGATCTCTGCCGGATCGGTGCCGCGCGGCACGCCGATGCCGAACGGCGAATCGTTGACGATGTCCACGCCGGACTCGCGCAGCGTGGGCACGTCGGCAAAGGCTGCCGCCCGCCTGGCGCCCAGCGTGGCCAGCACCCGCAGCTTGCCGGCCTGTACATGCGGCAGGAATTCGGTGGTGCCGCTCATCATCGACACCTGCCCGCCCAGCAGCGCCGCCAGGGCTTCGTTGGACCCCTTGTAGGGCACGGCGGTGAGTTGCACGCCGGTTTTTTGCGCCAGCTCCTCCACCGCCAGGTGCGGTGTCGAGCCGACGCCGGAATGGCCGTAGCTCAGCTCGCCAGGGCGCTTGCGCGCATGGG
>JANNSA010000578.1:0-4179 GCA_031402115.1 Hyphomicrobiaceae bacterium
GTCGTGGTCATCGGCGGTGGCATTATCGGCCTATCGACGCTGTATCACCTTGCCAAGCGGGGCGTCAGCGATGCCGTGCTGCTTGAACGCAAGCAGCTTGGCTCAGGCACCACTTGGCACGCGGCGGGTATTGTCGGACAATTGCGCGACTCGTCGGCGCAGACGGAGCTATCGAAGTATACGACACGGCTATTTGCCGAACTGGAGGCCGAGACCGGTCAGGCGACGGGCTACAAGCAGAACGGCACTATCAATCTGGCGCTGACGGACGTGCGCCTTGAGCAACTGAAGCGCAGTCATGACCATGCGGCGCGTATGCGCATCGACAGCCGGCTGCTCGGCGTCGAGGAACTGGAGGAACGCTGGCCCTGGATCGATTATTCCGGCGTGCTCGGCGGTTTCGAAGTGCCGTCCAACGGCCAGGTCAATCCGCTCGACGTGACGCAAGCCTTCGCCAAGGCGGCACGCAAGGCTGGCGCCCGCATCTTTGAGAACACGGCAGCCATCCGCGTGCTGACACACAACGGACGGGTCAGCGGCATCGAAACCAGCCAGGGCACCATCGCGACGGACAAAGTGCTGCTCGCCGCCGGCCTCTGGAGCCAGCGTTTCGCCAAGCGCCATGGCGTGACCGTACCGCTGCACGCCGCCGAGCATGTCTACATTGTCACGGAGCCGGTGCCCGGCTTGCCCCGTGACCTGCCATGCCTGATCATCGGCGAGGAGCGGATCTATTGGAAGGAAGACGCCGGCAAACTGCTGATCGGCGCGTTTGAGGCCAAAGCCAAGCCCTGGGGCATGGCGGGCATACCGGAGCGCTTCGCGTTCGACGAACTGCCGTTCGACATGGACCATATGGCGCCGACGCTGGAAGTGCTGTTCCAGCGCATGCCAAGGCTCGCCGAACTGGGAATCAAGACGTTCTTTTGTGGGCCGGAAAGTTTCACGCCCGATGGCCGGCCTTTTCTCGGCCCTGCGCCGGAGATGCCGGGTTTGTTTGTTGCCGCTGGCATGAACTCCAACGGCATTCTGATGTCCGGCGGCACCGGCTTGACGATGGCGCAATGGCTGATCGACGGGCTGCCGGGCAAGGGCATGGGCGCGTTGCTGATGGCGCGGGCGCAGCCGTTCCAATCCAACCAGCGCTATCTTGAAGCCCGCACCGCCGAGGCGCTGGGTTTGCATTACGGCCTGCAATGGCCCGGCCGCCAGATCGCCACGGCGCGCGGTGTACGGCGCGTGCCCTTGCATCACGAGTTGCAGGCGCGCGGTGCCGTATTCGCCGAGCGCATCGGCTGGGAAGTGCCGATGTATTTTGATCCATCCGGCGCGGACTGGCCGCTGACCCCGAGCCTCGGACGCCAGGCCTGGGCGCCGCTGGTCGAGGCCGTGTGCCTGGCGGCCCGCGACGCCGTCGTGCTGGTCGACCAGTCGATGTATGGCAAGATCATCGTGCAAGGGCCGGATGCGGTGCATGCGCTCAATCGCGTCTGCGGCGCCGAAATCGATGTCGCGATTGGCCGGTCCGTCTACACACAGTTCCTCAACGCGCGCGGCGGCATCGAGGCCGATGTCACGATTACCCGGCTGGCGCCCGAACGCTTCGTGATCGTCACCGGCCACCCGAGCCAGATCCGCGATGCCGCCTGGATTCGCACCCATGCCCATCCCAGCTGGCGTTTTGAGCTGTTCGATGCAACGGCGGCCTATGCATTGCTGAGCCTGCATGGTCCAAACAGCCGCGCCCTGCTGCAGACGATCTCCAGCGACGATCTGTCGAACGGCGCGTTGCCGTTTGGCGCGGCGCGCGAGATCGATATCGCCCACGCGCGGGCCTGGATTATCCGCCGTTCGTTTATGGGCGAACTGGGTTTTGAACTGCTGATCGGTACGGAATTCACCGCGCATCTGTATGAAGCGATCGTGGCGGCGGGCCTGAGGCTGGGTTTGCGCCATGCCGGCCAGTTCGCGCTCAATCACTGCCGCATGGAAAAGGCCTTCCGGCATTTCGGCCATGACCTTGGCGAGGACGACACCCCGTTCGAAACCGGCCTCGGCTTTGCCGTACAGATCGACAAACCGGCTGCCTTCCTTGGCCAGGAGCCGTTGCGGGCACAGAAGGCCGCAGGGCCGGCAATGCCGCATCGCACCGTGGCGGTCGCCCTGCGTCAGGCCGATGCGATCACCGGCCCGTTCCTGCTGCACAACGAAACCATCTGGCGGGAAGACGCGCTGGTTGGCCACGTAACGTCCGGCGCCTGGGGCTACCGCACCGGCCGCTCGCTTGGACTAGCAACCTTGCACCGTCCCGAAGGCGTGACCACAGCCTGGATCGCCGCGGGCGGCTTCACGGTACAGGTGGCCGGCGACTGTTACGCCTTGGACGTGCAACTGCAGCCCTTATATGATCCTGCGGGTGAGCGTATGCGCGGGTAGATCGGCAACTGCTGTGGGTGAGTTCGTGTCGGCCTTGTCGAACTCGAAGACTGTGCCGCGCGTCGTCGTGGTTGGCGGTGGCGCCGGCGGGCTGGAGCTGGTGACGCGGTTGGGCGACCGGCTCGGGCGGCGCGGCAAGGCAATCGTGCGGCTGGTCGAGCGCGGCCGCACGCATCTGTGGAAGCCGCTGCTGCACGAGATCGCCGCCGGCAGCATGGATGTCGGCCGGCACCAGCTCGACTATCTGGCGCAAGCGCACTGGCACGGTTTCCGCTATCGCTTCGGCGAGATGATCGGGCTCGACCGCCAGGGTTCGCGCGTCATGCTCGCGGCGACGCTCGACGAGGACGGCCGCGAGATCACGCCGGAGCGCTCGGTTGGCTATGACATTCTGGTGCTGGCGATCGGCAGCGTCGGCCATGATTTCGGCACGCCGGGCGTCGCCGAACACGCCATCATGCTCGACACCACGGAGGCGGCTGAACGTTTCAACCGGCGGCTGGTCAACGCCTGCCTGCGTGCGCACGCGCAAGGCGGCCCGGCGCGGCCTGGGCAATTGCATGTCGCCATCATCGGCGCCGGCGCGACCGGCACGGAATTGTCGGCTGAACTGCACCACACGGCGCGCGGCGTCGTCGCCTACGGTCTCGACAGCATCGATCCCGACAAAGACATCCGCATCACTTTGATCGAAGCGGCACCGCGCATCCTGCCGGCTTTGCCCGAGCGCATCGCTACGGCGACCTTGGCGATCCTGACGGGCCTCGGCGTCGACGTCCGCACCGGCGCCAAGGTGATGCGGGTCGACAGCGACGGCGTGCTGCTGGCCGGTGGCGACAAGATCATGGCCGATCTGGTGGTCTGGTCAGCAGGCGTGCGCGGCCCCGAATTGCTGCGCGACCTAGACGGATTGGAGGCGACCGCGAGCAACCAGCTGGTGGTCGGCCCAACGCTGCAAACCACGCGCGATCCGAATATCTTCGCGATCGGCGACTGCGCCAGCCTGACCCTGCCAGGCGCCACACGGCCCTTGCCGCCGCGCGCGCAAGTGGCGCATCAGCAGGCCTCGCACCTGCGCCGCCAGATCGAGCGGCAACTGGCGGGCGAAGCGTTGCAGCCGTTCACCTACCGCGACTACGGCTCGCTGGTGTCGCTCGGCGAGTACTCGACGATCGGCAGCCTGATGGGTTTCATCTCAGGCAAGAACCTGTTCGTGGAAGGCCTGTTCGCCCGCGCCATGTATCGCAGCCTCTACAAGCTCCACGAAATCGCCCTGCACGGCCCCACCAAGGTCGCCCTCGATACGCTCGCACGCACGCTGACCCGCCGCACCGAGCCGCGCGTGAAGCTGCATTGAAGGGTGGGGCGGAGTGGCGCTTAGGTTGCTTCGAACCATAGATGCTGCCAATTCATCGGCAAACCGGGTTGCGGATGGGTAGGGTGCGAATGGCCTTCTTCAGGCCGTATCGCACCAGAGGCTGGCGCTGGAGCCCGCTCTGGTGCGATACGGCGAAGACGCCTTTCGCACCCTACCCATCCGCAACCCGGTTTGCCGATGAATTGGCAGCATCTATGGTCCGAAGCAACCTAAGCGCCACTCTGCCCCACCCTTCAATGCAGCTTCACGCGCGGCTCGGTGCGGCGGGTCAGCGTGCGTGCGAGCGTATCGAGGGCGACCTTGGTGTGGCCGTGCAGGGCGATTTCGTGGAGCTTGTAGAGGCTGCGATACATGGCGCGGGCGAA
>JANNSA010000579.1:0-7245 GCA_031402115.1 Hyphomicrobiaceae bacterium
CCGCGCTCCCCCGATGGATGGGCGTTGCAGCGTGCTCTTTGCATCGGAAAGCACTAGCCGCAGGTAAGGCGTAACGCCAAGGCCAGCTTCAGGGGAGCGGAGGCTTCCAACGCGTTCAGTCTCAGCCGCGGCAGATCATGACCCAGCAGGTGGGTCAGTTGCTCGGCGGCCGTCAGAATTGTGGGCGCGCGGGGCACGTTGGCCTTGTCTTCCAAGTCGATCACCAGCTTCAGCAGGCATTCTTGCGTCCATGGTACTGGCACGATGCCAACGCCCCGGACTTCCAGCAATCCAGCGAGGGCACGCGGCGCGCGGGCCTGCACACCGCCGGCGGTTGCGGTTAGTTCAACGCGATCGTCGGCGACAAGTTGGCACAGACCCATCCAGGCGAAGGGCGGTGGTTGCGCGATCAGCCGCAGCGCCAGATCGGATTTGCCCGAGCCGGACGCCCCGCGCAGTAGAATGCCGCCAACTGCAGTCGCCACACAGGTGGCATGAACCGTCACTGGCGCCCTGTCGCCAAATTCTAAGCGCGGGGCCTCAGCGCTGTCCGTGGCCACGGCGCGCGTTCTTTGCCAGCTGCATCGAGCTTGCCGGTAGTTCAACGGTGAAGCGGGCACCGAGTATGTGGCTGTCAACGACACCCAGATCGGATGTGCCGGAGCGGTGCACGATGTTTTCGATGCGGTTTTCAGCCCAGACGCGGCCGTGATGCGCTTCAACGATCTCCTTGCAAATGCTCAGGCCCAACCCCGAATTGTTACCGAAGTTCTGCGCTGGCCGGTCGGTGTAGAAGCGCAGGAATATCTTCTCCAGATTACCAAGCGGGATGCCTGGTCCGTCATCATCGATCACCACCACGATCTTATCGCCATGGCGGCTGGCGTTGACCCGCACCACGCCTTCGGGCGGCGAGAATGACAGGGCGTTGTCGACCAGGTTTTTGAACACTTGGCCAATCCTGAGATCGTGACCTTCGACAGTGAACGGATCGGAAAATGGCGTGGTATCGAGTGTGAGCGCCACCGACTGCATGTCCTTGACGTGCACATCATTGCCAACGTCGGCCACGGTTTTCAGCACATCGGCCACGTCGACGGGTTGCGTTTCGTTAAACGCCATTTCGGCGACAACGCGGGTTGCTTTGGAGATGTCGTCGATCAGCCTTGTCAGCCGTTTGACGTCATCCTGGATCATATTGGTCAATTCGGCGCGGTCAGCCTCGTTCTTGATGAGCGGCAAGGTTTCGGCGGCGCTGCGCACTGAACACAAGGGGTTCTTCAGCTCATGGGCGACGTCAGCAGCGAAACGTTCACTGGCCTCGATGCGCTTGTACAATGCGTCGGTCATTGACCGGAGCGTCTGCGACAGGTCGCCAATCTCGTCCGCGCGCTTCGAAAGATCGGGTAGTTCCTCGCGGCGCTTCAGATTGTTCTGCACGCGCTCGGCGGCTTGCGACAGTTCGCGCAGCGGCTTAGCGATCGTCCGCGACAGTAAGACCGACGAAAAACCCATGGCCAATAGGCCGAAAGCCGCCAACCACAGAATTGCACGACGCTCGCGCCAAACCAGTTTGTCGATCTCGCCTTCGCGCGTTGACAGCACCAGCGCGCCCATCATGGTGCCAGCCCGCTGCACAGGCACGGCGATGCCGACCATGCGCCGGCCGCGCTCGTTCATCAGCACTAACGGTGTCGCGGTGCCACCAAGCGCCGCCACGACTTCCGGATACAAGGTGCCATTGGCGCGGCCGATATCGCGATAAACCGGTATTTCACTGCCATCCAGCCAATCGCTGAACTGCGTCCAGAAGCTGTGCAGCGGCTGGCCAATCTCCTCGGGCGGAATCTGCTCGTTGGGCTGGCTCAGCCCAAACAACTCGTCGCTGTCGAGGATCAGATCGCCAGACGTGCTGTAAATGCGGGCGCGCATGCCGGTGCCATCAAGCACCTGCCGCAACATGGGGGCAACTTTGTCTGTACGGAACGGCAGACGCAGCGTTTCCAGCTGGCGCGCTGCAGCCTTGAGCTGCTGATTCTGGCCTGGCTCCATCAAGTCTGGATTAAGGGCGATGCGGCCAGGCGGCGACAGCGACGAATTAGCGACCATCGCGGCGATGATGTTGCCTTGGCCGACCAGACTCTCCTTCTTCGAGTTGATCAACCATGCCTGATACGGACTGAAGAACAGGATCGCGCCAACCAGGATCAGCAGACCGATCAGGTTGAGCAGCACGATCCACAGGCCAAGCGAGCGGTTCGGCGCCGGAATGCCGAGCCGCCCGAATGCCGAGCGAGCAGCATCGGCGCCCAACTTCAACTGTTCAAATACGCGCGATGCAACGGGCGCTGCAACAGCTGCAGCAGTGGTGACTGCCTCGCGGGCCGGTGCAATCGCCGCCAACGCCCTGCCAGCAAGGCGGTGCACGTCGTCAAAACGCAATCCCCTCAGCCTCCGCAGCACGTTAGCGAGCATCGGGCCCCCCAATGATCAGGCTTCCTTGAAGCGGTAGCCGACCCCGTATAGGGTTTCGATGACATCGAAATCGTCATCGACTTCCTTGAACTTTTTGCGCAAGCGCTTGATGTGGCTGTCGATCGTCCGGTCGTCGACATAGACCTGATCGTCGTAGGCCGCGTCCATCAACGCGTCCCGGCTCTTCACAACACCGGGGCGTTGCGCCAACGCCTGCAGGATCAGGAATTCGGTGACCGTCAGCGTCACACCTTTAGCATCCCAGTGGCAGGTGTGCCGCTCTGGGTCCATCTTCAGCTTACCACGCTCGAGGATCGCGGCTTGCGTCGTGGCTGGCGCCGCCGGATCAGCTTTGCCGGCGCGGCGCAAGATTGCCTTGACCCGTTCAACCAGCAGGCGCGGCGAGTAAGGCTTGGCGATGTAATCGTCGGCACCCATCTTGAGGCCGAACAGTTCGTCGATTTCCTCATCCTTCGAGGTGACGAAGATCACCGGCATGTCGGTCATCTGGCGCAGCTTGCGCAGCAGTTCCATACCGTCCATGCGGGGCATCTTGACGTCGAGGATGGCCAGATCGGCTGGCGCCTCGGTCAGGCCCTCAAGCGCCGAAACGCCGTCATTGTAGGTGCGGACCTTGTAGCCTTCGGCTTCCAGTGTCAGCCGCAACGAGGTGAGAATGTTGCGGTCGTCGTCGACTAGGACGACCGAATTGTTGGTGCGCATGGACAGATCCCTCGCTCGAGCCAGTCTCCCCGGTGCCGCTCCCCACGGCGCCGGTGTCCGGCCGCACTTGTCTAGATCGCTTCGCAGTACACTTGCCGGTTGCGACTTCGCAGGTTCCTGCCTGAAGGAACCGAGGCCCTCGCCGGAATTAAGGCAAGGGTGGTCGTATCGGCGATCGCACCTGAATGATAGCTGAATGTGCCCTTGTGGCAACGATCAAGAAATAGCTGGGGATGGCCGGATAGGCGCGCCGGGTTACGCGATCATGTACGGCGACAGGCCGCGCGAATTGTCGTCAATTTCGAGCTTCTGCGACAGTGCTGGGCTGGCGCGGTCGGTGCAGTCGGCCCGCGGACAGGTGCGGCACGACACGCCAATCGGCGTTACGATCTGTGGGTCGTCGAGGTGCAAGCCGTCGGCGTAGACGATGTCGCCGGCGTGGTGGATGGCGCAGCCGAGCCCGATCGCCAGCTTCTCAACCCGTTGCGGCAGGCTGCCGCGATGGCCGCCGTGCCGGCCCGACGCGACTGTGCGGGCGATGCAGAAGAAGGTCTGACCGCCCGGCATCTGGCTGACTGCGACCCGCAACATGCTCGGCGTCGAGAACGCATCGTAGACGTTCCAACGCGGACAGGCAGCGCCAAAGCGCGCCATTTGAATGCCCGACGCCGAGAAGCGCTTGGAGATGTTGCCAGCGATATCGACACGGATCAGATGGAACGGGATGCCCTCGGCACCTGGCCGGCGCAGTGTTGTCAGCCGGTGCGCCGCTTGCTCAAACGAAACGCCGAAGCGGGCCTGCAGCACGTCCAGATCGTAGCGCGACGCTTTGGTGGCTTCCATGAAGCGGGCATAGGGCATCAACACCGCCGCCGCGAAGTAGTTGGCGAGCGCCGAGCGCGCGAGCGCCTCGGACGCCGCCGAAGTCAACTTGCCACCTGCCAAATAGTCGAGCTGCAGCCGGTGCGCCAGGAAGGCGATCTGGTGTGCGAGCTGGAATGTCCGGCTCGGCCCCGCCAGCATCTCGCTCAGCAACAAGCGCCGGGTCAACGGGTTGTAGGAGCGCAGCAGATTGGGCATGCGCTCCCTCGGCACGATTTCCACCTGCACCGCGAAGCGTTGCGCCAGGACGCGGATCAGGTCAGGCTGCAGGGTGTGCAGGGCGATATCATTGTCCTGCCAGAGCTGATCGGCAGCAAGCTCCAACTCGGGGAAATGATTGCGGCGCAGCTGGATCAGCTCGCTGACCTCTTCGGACGGCAGCACGGCCAGCCGGCTCTCAGCCTTGGTTTCGCCGGTGTCGCTCAGTTCACCATCGGCGGTGCCGCCCTTCGATAAGTGCGCGCGATAGAGGTCGAGCAGCACGTGGCCAATGCCCGGCAACGTCGCCACCAGCTCGCGCACATCACTGGCTTTGACGTCGTGCACCTCGAACACCGGATCAGACAGCGCCTCCATCAGATCGGAGTTCAGACGCTCGTCTTCACCGCCCGCCAAACTGCCGATGTCGAGCTTCAGCTTGTCGGCAATTTGCAACAGCAGGCGCACGGTCAAAGGCCGGCGATTGCTCTCTATCAGTGTGAGATAGCTCGCCGAGATACCCAGTTCCGCCGCCATCTGGGCTTGCGTCAAACGCCGCTCTTGGCGCAACCGCCGCAACTTTCCGCCAATCTGTATCGCTGACATGGCTGCCCCTCAAATCTTGCTGCGTCGCACTAAAATTACAAGCATGACAAAACTCACCATCTTGTTTTGTAAATATATGACAGAATTTCTCACGATTCGAGGCGATTTCTTGTGCTGATAGCGCCGTTGTGGCATTCTCACGCTGTAAGGTTTGTAATGTTGCAGCGCCGCAAACTTCGCCATTAAGGATAATGTCATGACCCTTGCGATGGACACGGCACCGGCGCCCGGCATCAAGCGCGACTACACGGCGGCAGACGTGCGGCGGCTCAAGGGCTCCGTCCAGATCGAGCACACGCTGGCCAAGCTGGGCGCGGCGCGCTTGCGCAAGCTGCTGGCTGAGAAGCCGTTCGTCAGGGCGCTTGGGGCGTTGACGGGCAACCAGGCGATGCAGCAGGTCAAGGCCGGCCTCGACGCCATTTACCTGTCCGGCTGGCAGGTCGCCGCCGACGCCAACAACGCCGGACAAATGTATCCCGACCAATCGCTGTATCCCTCGTCATCGGTGCCCGAGGTGGTCAAGCGCATCAACAACACGCTGTTGCGTGCCGACCAGATCGCCACCCTGGAAGGCAACGCCACGACCTACTGGATGGCGCCAATCGTCGCCGACGCCGAGGCCGGTTTCGGCGGCCCGCTGAACGCTTTTGAGCTGATGAAGTCGATGATCGAGGCGGGCGCTGCCGGCGTCCACTTCGAGGACCAGCTGGCGTCGGAGAAGAAGTGCGGCCATCTCGGCGGCAAGGTGCTGGTGCCGACCCAAACTTTCATCCGTACCCTGAACGCCGCCCGCCTCGCCGCCGACATCTCCGGCACCGGCACGCTGGTGATCGCCCGCACTGACGCGCATTCGGCCACCCTGATCACCTCCGATATCGACGACACTGACGCCCGCTGGATCGACGGCAAACGCACGCCCGAAGGCTTCTACCACCTCAAGCAGGGCCACCATCATTCGGTCGAACACGCCATCGCCCGCGGGCTGGCCTATGCCCCCTATAGCGACCTGGTGTGGTGGGAAACCGCCACCCCTGATCTCGGCGAAGCTCTTGAATTCGCTACGGAAATGGCGCATCAACACCCCGGCAAGAGGCTCGCCTATAACTGCTCGCCGTCGTTCAACTGGCGCGCCAAGCTCGACGGCAAAACCATCGAGAGCTTCCAGGAACAGCTCGGCGCCATGGGCTACCGCTTCCAGTTCGTGACGCTGGCCGGCTTCCACTCGCTCAACCTATCAATGTTCGAACTGGCGCGCGGCTACGCCCAGCGCGGCATGGGCGCCTACGCCGAATTGCAGGACCGCGAGTTCGCCGCGCAAGGCCAAGGCTTCACAGCGGTGCGCCACCAGCGCGAGGTCGGCACCAGCTATTTCGACGCCGTCGCCATGGCCATCTCCGCCGGTAAATCCTCCACCACGGCGATGGCTTCCTCCACCGAAACCGAGCAGTTCCGCCCCCACGCCGTCGCCGCCGAATAGCCTCACAACCCACGCCCCCCAACCCCCACCAAGGAGCACGACAATGCAACAGCAATACTGGGTGATCGGCGCCGACTACCGCGACATGCAGTTCACGGACATTGTGGAAGGCACCTCGCGCGTCATCGGCCCGTTCGGCGCCTACCGCGAAGCCGCGCAAGCCTGGCGCGAGCAAGCCCTGGCGACCCGCTACCGCGCCACCACCCGCTTCCGCATCGTCGTCAACGCCGACGGCGCTTGAGGTGATAGCGGCACGATCGGTGCCTATCGCGATGTGTCGCCAGCCCGGCCGCGAGCCGGTCAAGGCGACGCGCTCCCGCTCCGCATCGCCGACAGCGCTGACAGCGCGTGCAACGACTCGAACCGCTCCAGAAGTGTTTGTGACGTGCTTGTGAGATGCTTCCGGACTTACGCAAAGTAACGCGAAATATTCAAAAGTATCGGTGTATCTGGTTAAGTAGCGCTGCTGCACCGCACCATTGATTTGTCAACTTTGCTACAGAACCCGTCACTAAGTGTAATCCCGTAATTTACTACCTTTGGCGTCCGCCGTCCGGAAATTCAGGGAAATTCGGGGACAGTATACCTATTTTTCCATCGGCTTCACCGCCTTTGGACGGCCCGGCGGCTTGGCTGCGAGCGACCACCCCGACAGGGCAGGGCCTCAAGCCGCGCGACGAAGCCGGCGTCGTTGAATTCAGGGACAGTATCCCTATTCTTCCACCGGCTTCACCGCCTTTGGACGGCCGGGCGGCTTGGCGGCGAGCGGCCGGCCTGACAGGGCCTCGAGCCGCGCGACGAAGCCGGCGTCGCCGAGCGGGCGGCCGGTGCGCTCGTGCTGGCGCAACGCCGCGGCGTTGGCGTCGCTCAGACCCGTCGCCAGG
>JANNSA010000580.1:0-2119 GCA_031402115.1 Hyphomicrobiaceae bacterium
GAAGAGCTTACTAGACAACTACGCACACTACCAACCGCCTTTTCAAATTCGCCGAAAGGCCACAGAGCTTTTCCACCAATCCGCGATTCACCCTGTTGCCAAAAACGCCTAACGAAAAGCGTTTATCCAACGCCCCGCCGACGTTGGAGGAGCGGCAAGCGTCAGTGGCGTTGGATAAACCGCGTTGGACTAAACCGCCGCCGGGTGCTTGCGGCGAGGGAGATCTTGGGGATTGTAGGTTTCAGCAGCGCCGTTGGCGATGTTTGCGCGTCGTGGATGACGGCACTGGGTTCGTCGCGACTGCCGGAAGGCGACTCTGGGTCGTTGGGCGCTGTTGGAACGGCGGGTTCGAGTCGGTGGCGCGCCGCCGAGTCTGTTTCGGGACGCGCATTCGCGCGCTGGTGACGCTGCCCCGGTGAGCAGCAGTTCGGCGCCAATGTTGGTGACGCGTCGGATTACGGCGGTCCCCGGCAATGAATGGCAGCGTGGGGTTGGTCGCTGCGGCTGGGCGGCAACTGTTCGATGGTCCGCCAGTGCCCCAGCCGGCAATGCGGGCAGCAGGCGATCTCGATGCCGGTGACACGCTTGAGAAAGGCGGCAGCATCTTCGCGCGCCTGTGGATTGGCGGCCGGCATGGCCAGGGCGGCACGGGCCTGGGTCAGTCGCTCGGTCTTGGCCGCCGGGCTGAGCAGTCCGTAGTGGCGGATGCGCTTGAAGCCGGCCGGCAAGACGTGCTCCAGGAAGCGTGCGATAAAAGTCGGGCCGTCGATCAGCACGCTGCGCTTGCCGCCGTTCGAGTCGGCACGCACGCGTAGACGCACGCTCTTGGCATCGATTTCAACGATGCGCTCGTTGGAAACTGCCACCCGGTGCGTATAGCGCGACAGGTAGTCCAACACCACCGCGGGTCCAGCCAGCGGCGTCTTCGCATACACCACCCAATCATGCTGAGTGAGTTGTTTGAGGCGCACCCGGCGCGCGGCATCGGTGGCGGCCGGATCTCGTGGCAAATCGCCGGCCTGGCTGGTGAGCCGCAAACCCTCCAGGAACTTGCCGCGGAACACCCGCGACAAAGCCTGCACCGGGAACAGAAAAGTCGGACTGCGCTTGGGCGCACACCACTGCCCGGCGCAATCCAGTCCGCCGCAGCTCATCAGCGCATGCACGTGTACATGGCGGCGCAAGTCTTGGGTCCAGGTGTGCAGCACCAGGGTGAACGCTGGCGTCGCCCCCAGCCAACGCGGATTGGCGGCGAACTCGCTCAAGGTCGCCGCCGCGCACTGCATCAACGTGCGATACAGCCAGCGCGGATGTGACCCGGCCAGGCCGTTGAGGGCGTGCGGCAGGGTGAACACCAGATGGCAGTACGGCACCGGCAGTAGTTCGGCCAATCGCGCCTGCCGCCAGGCATCGCGGGCATCGTTCTGGCACTGCGGACAATGGCGGTTGCGGCAGGAATGGAACAGCCATTGCTCGCGGCCACAAGCGTCGCACTGCTGCAGTCTGCCACCCAGCGCAGGCGTGCGGCAGGCGACGATCGCCCGCCAAGCGCGCGCCTGCGGCAAGCTCAACGCATGCTCGCGCAGATAGGCCGGCCCAAAGGTGCGCAGCACCTCGGCCAGGGTGGTGCTCACGCCAGCGCTCAGTGGCTGGGCGTGGTGGCCGCACTGGGCATTGGCGGCAAATGCGACAGCAGCGCCATTGCGCTCGACCCTGCGCCATACCCGGGGCGGGCCATGCGCAGGTAGCGGCTGGTGGTGCTCAGGTGCGCATGTCCGAGCAGCTTACTGATGCTGTAGAGGTCGACACCGGCTTCCAGCAAGTGCGTGGCGAAGCAATGCCGCAGGGTGTGGATGCCGCCTACCTTGGTGATGCCGGCGGCATCGCGGGCGCGGTAGTAGTAGCCTTGCGCGCAGCTGGGCGGTAAGCACCACGACCGATCCCGGCGGGCAACGAACAACCAGTCGCTGCGTTTGGCAGAGCTGCGACAGCAACGCCAGTAGCCGCGCAGTTGCTCGAGCAGATCCGGCGTGAGCAGGGCGTAGCGATCCTGACCACCCTTGCCTTGAACCACCCGGATGCACATGCGATCGGGGGCCGAGTCGATGTCGCAGCCACG
>JANNSA010000581.1:0-1673 GCA_031402115.1 Hyphomicrobiaceae bacterium
TCCCGAGCAGATGCGCAGCCAGCTCGCGGCCGTGCCGGGGCTGGTGGACCTGACGGTCGAGAAGCAGGTGTTGATTCCGCAGATCACCGTGCGCCTGGACCACCGCAAGGCGGCGCAGGTGGGGCTGGCACCGGGCGAGGCGATCCGCGTGCTGCAGGCACTGACCGACGGCGCGCATGGCGCGCAGATCGTCGATGGCCCGCGCCGATACGACATGGTGTTGCGCCTGCCCGACCACCAGCGCAGCCCGCAGGACCTGGCGCGCACGCTCATCGACACGCCGGCCGGCCGCATCCCGCTGTCGAGCATCGCCAGCGTGGAGGAAACCGACGGCCCTAACCAGATCGGCCGCGAGAACGGCCGCCGCCGCATCATCGTCTACGCCAACACCGACGGCGGCGACATGGGGCGCATCGTCAAGGACATTCGCGGCATCATCGACCGGACGCCCTTGCCCAGCGGAAACTTCATCAGCCTGGAGGGGCAGTTCCAGGCACAGGAGCAAGCGACACGCCTGATCGCCAGCCTGTCGGTGGTGTCGCTGGCGATGATGTTCCTGGTGCTGTTCAGCCGCTACCAGTCGGTGGTGCTGGCCGGCATCATCATGGCCAACATCCCGCTGGCTTTGATCGGCTCCGTGGCCGCGATGTGGATCGCGGGCGTCAGCTTGTCGGTGGCCTCGATGGTGGGCTTCATCACGCTGGCGGGCATTGCCACGCGCAACGGCATCCTGAAGATCAGCCACTACATCAACCTCTGCAAGTTCGAGGGCGAGAGCTTCAGCCAATCGATGATCGTGCGCGGTTCGCTGGAGCGGCTGACGCCGGTGCTGATGACGGCACTGGTGGCCGCCTTCGCGCTGACGCCGCTGCTGCTGGCCGCAGACGCCCCGGGCAAGGAGATCCTGCACCCTGTGGCGGTGGTGATCTTCGGTGGGTTGGTGAGCTCGACGCTGCTGGACACCCTGCTCACGCCCGTTTTGTTCTGGCTGTTCGGTGAGAAGGCCACGCAGCGGCTGACCCAGCCTGAGTCCGATGCAGTGCCGAGTGCCGCCGGAACCCAGGAAGCCTATTGAGTTGAAGTCAGGCTTGGCGGCGCCGCCTGTTCCAGTGCGCCGCAACGTCGCAGGAGATTGAAGATGGCGAAAATGCTGTTGACCGTGGTGGCTCTGGGCCTGTCAGCGCTGTCGTTCAGCGTGGCGATGGCTCACGGTGGAGCCAAAGCCAGGCACGGCGGGGTCGTCGCCACGGCCAGTGACCTGGGCTTCGAGCTGGTCGGAACGCCCGGCGGCGCGGCGATCTATGTCGAGGACCACGGCAAGCCGGTGCCACCCGCCGGCATGACGGGCAAGCTGACCGTGCTCAATGGCACAGTGAAGTCGGAAGCTGAACTTACGGTCGCAGGCGACAAGCTCGAGGCCAAGGGCGTGAAGTTGGTCGCTGGGGCCAAGGTTGTTGCCGCATTGACGACACCGGCCAGGAAGGCCATCACGGTGCGCTTTACGGTCAAGTGAGAGGGGCTGCCGGAAAGGGGCCGGAGGCGCGATCAATGACGGGAAGCCGTTCGCAAGACAGGTCAGGCACGGTCAGCTGACACCCCGGTCACTGCTCGCCGTGACGCTCTGGTCGTTGATGATGCAGTTCCATCTGTCAACGGCGGGTAGAGGAGCAACC
>JANNSA010000582.1:0-8593 GCA_031402115.1 Hyphomicrobiaceae bacterium
CCAGCCCCTTTGCATGACGGCGCGACAACGCGCGCCGACAGTTCAACGCCGCCTACTCACGGCCCCGCGAAGCGCGGCGGCGAATCCAGCCAGGGCGCGCCGCGTTGGCCGAGTTGCCGGCCGGCGTCGAACAGCGCAGTCATGTAAATCCGGTCGAAGGCTTCCTTGGGCTTCAGCGTGAAGCTGTCGGGCACGCCGATCAGGCGGAACTCAATGCCAAGGCTGCGGGCGGTACCGTGCACGGCGCGCAGGTCGGATGCCCATTGCGCCTTGATCAGCGTGTCGATAGAGCGTGTCGCGATCGCCAGGGTCGTCGGCTGCACGGCCTGCCATTGCGGACCCAGGCGGCCGTTGCTGATCACGTATAACCGCAATGGTGCGCGCTTCTTGGGGTTCTCTCGGATTGCCGCCTGGATAATCTGCGGTGGCAAGAAGAAAATCTCCGCCGTCGCGCCGCCATCGACATGCACCTCGTCCAACCGCTGAGCGCCGGAGCGTACTTCAATGAGCACCGGCGGCAGCAATGCCGGCACCGCTGCCGAAGCGAGCAACACATCACGGAACAGGCTTAGGCGGTTGGGCGCACTGCTGGTGGCGATCCGGCCCATGTCCCAGACCACCGGGCGCTGCGCGTCGAGGTTCGTGGTGCCGATGAACAAGCGCCGCCCGCGTGCGTGCTCCAGAGCAACCGCCGCCAGCAGGTCCTCGGTGACGACGCGGGCTATGACGCCCTTGAGTTCGTTATCGCCGGTCAGCGCCGAACCGCCGAAGATGCCCGTAAACACCTTGAAGTTGACCAGTTCGGCGGTGCCATAGGACGTGTAGACCTGCTGCAAGGTCGCGTCATAAGACGGGCCAAGGAAGGCCAGCGGCGCCATCAGCGCGCCCGTGCTGATGCCAGTCACAACCTCGAATTCAGGCCGCGTGCCAGCCTTGCTCCAGCCGTTCAAGAGACCAGCGCCAAACGCGCCATCGCCGGCGCCACCCGACAGCGCCAGAAAGCTGAGTGGCTGTTTGCGGTTGGTCAGGATCGCCGGCCGCGTCGCCCGCAATTGGTTGTCGCGCTCGGCCACCAACTGGTCGAGATCGCGCGGCAGCCGGTCGCCCCAATGCCGCACCGCCGGCATGTCGGGCACTTCGGCAGCTAGTGCGACCGCCGCGCTGACGCTGGTGCGTGTCGCCGCGCCCGTCGTGCCGCACGCCGCCAGTAGGCCAGCGAGCAATCCGCAACCGATCAGCCGAACCGTCTGAAATCCGAATCGCATGCACCCGACGCTAGTCAGGCGGCCGCAATCATGAAACCCATCGCGAACCCTTCACCCACATCCAAGCACGCCATCGCGATGCTGGGGGATAACGGCCACTTGCCAGTGGACGGGCTGCCCGGCACCCTGGCCATGCGTTTGATTCGGCCAGCAGGGGGTGGACTATGGCAGCACTAACGGCGTTGGCGGAACGGCCAGTGGCGGCAATGGCGCGGCAAGTGCTGCATGTCGGCTGCGGCCCCTATCTGGAGGCCAAGCTGCATTCGATTTTCCGCGAGCGCTTCCGCGAGGTGCGGCTCGACATTGATCCGGAATGCAAGCCCGACATTATCGCCAGCATGACCGACATGAGTGTGGTCCCGAGCGCGACCATGGATGCGGTCTGGTCGTCCCACAATGTCGAACACCTCTATGCGCACGAAGTTATCCCGGCATTGAAGGAGTTCGCGCGCGTGCTGAAGCCGTCCGGCTTCGCGCTGGTTACGCTGCCGGATCTGCAGGCTGTCGCCCAGCTGGTCGCCGACGACAAGTTGATGGAACCCGCCTACCAGTCGCCGATTGGCCCGATCGCGCCGCTGGACATTCTCTATGGCCACCGCGGCTCGGTAGCGAAAGGCAATGTGTTCATGTCGCACCGTACCGGATTTACAGCTCGGTCTCTGGGGGGCGCGCTGAAGGCCGCCGGCTTTGCTTTCGTGGAGGTGTCGCGTGGCGACAGCTTCGACTTGTGGGCCTGCGCCTACAAACGCCCGCCAGCCGAAGGCGCCGCCCGCCTGACCAACCCAACGCTCACGCTGTAGCAGCGCAGCAATCTTGATTGCCGTTAGCGTTGCGGTTTCGGCGGATCACTCCGACCGCCGTCATCGCGGCGAAGGCCGGGACCGCCGCCCTGAGTCGGCTACAGGCCCAGTTGGCCTTCGCCGCTTGAGGACGACGACCAGTTTGGCGCCGGCCAACAATGGTTCAGAACATTCTATGTTAGCGCCTATGGACGTTCGCCGGGATGACGGCAGTGAGAGTTGCATCGCATATTGGAGCCACTTTTCGGAGTGATACGCAAACTCGCAAGAATTGAATTGCCCTGCACGCCACAGGGCATAGTACGCACGGGTGCCGGCCTTGCGCAGATGGATCTGGAGATTGTCCAGGATGACGACATCGCCAGTGGTGAGCGTCGGCGCCAATTGCATCTCGATGTCGGTGTCGAAGGCGGCGCGATCCATGGCGCCGTCAACCCGTGACCGCGCCGACCGGCAATGACGATCTGAGCATGCCAATGACCGAACGGCACGACGCCCGGCAGCCGTTCGCCACGCCAAGTCCGGCCGCGCAGCCGGCTCAGCTTGGCTCCTTCCATGATCTCGTAGCTGAACTTGCGCACCCGCTCGGCCTGATCGACGAGCGCTCCGCGCGGATCGATCGGCACAGGCTGGCGATTGATGCCGGAGCCTCAATAGCCACGGTGCGCCTCGACGACGTTAATAAACGGCAGGCCGCACAGAAAACGCTGGGCGTTGTCGAAGAATACATCGAGCGATGCGTCGAGGAACGAACCGGCGGCGCCCGACGTGATGTGCGGCAGCACGATGAGATTGCGCGTGTCCCAAAGCCGTGATGCTTCGGGCAGCGGTTCTTCCGGATAGGAATCGAGGACGGCGCTACCGATCTGGCCAGCGTCGAGCCGCCGCGCCAGGGCCGCCAGATCAATGACGGCTGCACGACCCATATTGATCAATCCCGCATGCGGCCGCAGATGCGCGAGCATGGCGTCGTCGAACAGGTTACGTGTGGCATCGGTAGCTGGCAGCGCCAGCACAACAATATCGGCCGTCACGAGCAGTTGCGGCAACGCCTCGACGCCAGCGAGCCAATGCGCGAAAGGGCTTGCTTCGCGGCTGCGGCGCACGCCGGTCACCCGCATTCCAAGTGCGTTGGCGGCTTCGGCGACGGCGCTTCCTGTCGCGCCCATGCCGACGACCACGACATGCTCGCCTGCCACCGGCGCAGTCAGACGCTGGTCCCAACGGCGCTGTTTCTGCGCCGTGACAAAGGCGGGCACTTGGTTCTGCAGCATCAGCAGCGCCATGGTTGCCACTTCGCGGGCTTTGCGGACTTGCGCGCCACGGCTATTGGTCAGAACCGCACCCGACGGCAACCAATCCAGAGGCAGCATATGCTCGGCGCCGACGCCAGTCAGGTGCACCCAGGCCAGCTGGCGCGCCGCAGGGATGACGCGCTCCGCAGCGAAGCGCCAGCCGATCACTGCATGGGCGTCGACGATCGCCTGGGCAAAAGCATCTGCGTCGTCGACGAAGATGGCTTCAAGTTCAATCGCTAACCCGGCATGGCGGCGTTGTGCCGCCAGCAGTCGTTCGGCACCGACATTGAAGGCATAGCCAGGCTTCTGTTCAGCGATCACCACGCGCAGCCGGGAGTACTTGCGGTTAGCCGCCTTTCCGGACTCTGGATCAGGCCCCGCCATTTGCGGCACCGCTCACGTCCGATCTGTAGCTTGGCCGTATGCGTGGCGTGTCTCTAAAGTCATTTAGTTCGATGCCGACGCCGTCAGGGTCGCGAAAGAAAATCTGCCGGTAGCCGAATTCCGGCACGGTCTCAATCCGGTGCGAAACGCCATGGGCACGAACGCGCGCCACGGCCGCATCGAAATCGTCAACCGTGAAGGCAACATGGTCAATCGCCCGATCGGCGAAGGAGACGCGCCAGCCCATGTCCTCGATGGCGGTCTGTGCCGGCGGCACTGGTCCGTCGCTGTTGAGATGAATGACGTGGACATTGTCAGCGGTGTACAGCCAGGCGCCGGCCGGGCCAGGAAAGGGTGGTCGATGGCCCTTCTTCAAGGCGAGCGCCGACGTATAGAAGTCGATCGACCGGTCGAGGTCCGCGACGTAGAGCGTGTAGTGCGCCAGGAATAACCGGACGGACGGGATGGCCGCTTCCAATGTGCGTCCGCCGGGTTTCGCGACAATGTCGTTCACGATGATACTCCGATTGAAAGCCCGGCTGTCCCGTTGGCCCCGGTCACTCCGCTGCCGCTGAAAAAGGTGCAATCTGCTCGTGATCCGCAGCATTCCACTGGGGCAGCAAGGCCACCATTTCGCGTGGGAAGACGGCATCGGCATCCTCGGCCGGCCCGTCCAGCCCTTCAGCGTAGCGACGCCCGGCATTGACGGCATGGGCAATAGTGCCGGGCGCCCAGGCGTCACCGATACAGCGCACCGTCTTGATCCCGGCATCGTTCAGCTTGCCGCTATCGCCGGTGAGGGCGAGATAAAGACTGTCGTTCGGCAAGCGCGCGGTGGCCAACACGACGGCATCAGCATCAATATGACCGGTGCGGCCTGTATAGACGCAAGCGGTCGTGATGCTGTCCGGCGTGATCGCCTCGATGCCGCGACCGGGCACAATCGTGACGCCGCACTCGATCAGGCGCCGCTGGACGAGGCGCTGCTCCATTGTCAGGTGCATGTAAACCGATGCTTCTGCCGCCGGCGTGAGTAGCGTGACCTGCTTGCCTTCGCGAGCCAGCAACTCGGCCAGTACCCCGCCGAGATAGAAATGATCGTCGTCGAATACGACAACGCGGTCGCCGTCCGGGCGCTTGCCGGCCATCAGGTCGTCCGGTGTCACGATATGGGCATCGCGGGCGATCGAAAATGCTTCAGTATGGTACCGGCCAATGCCGTCGCGCCGCCAAGTGGCGCCGGTTGCGGTCACGACATGGGTAAAGCCAAACTCAAGCACTTGTGCCGCGTCAATGCGACTGTCGAAGAACACTTCCACATTCGGCATTTTAGCAATCTGCAGTGCGCGATGATCGCGCACGCGGATCCAGGCGCCCAAGCCGGGCAACCGGGATTCCAAGGCGACACGACCGCCGAGCTCCGTGCCAGCTTCAGCAAGCTTGACTTCGTAGCCGCGTTGGCCGAGCGCCCGTGCGGCTTCCAGGCCGGCGGGTCCGGCGCCCACAACCAGCACTGTCGCATCGCTGCGCTTGGGCGCAATCCGCTCAGGATGCCAGCCCCGGCGCCATTCTTCACCCATGGTCGGGTTCTGCGTGCAGCGCATCGGCGTCATGGTTGAATCGCCGCTGACACAGATGTTGCAGCCAATGCACTCGCGGATGTCTTCGAGCCGGCCTTCCTCGATCTTCTTCGGCAGGAAGGGATCGGCGATGGACGGCCGGGCAGCTCCGATGAAGTCAAGGATGCCCTTGCGGACCAGCGATACCATGCGATCCGGCGACGTATAGCGGCCGACGCCAACAACGGGCTTGGTTGTCAGCTTCTTGATGCCGGTGAAGAACGGTTCTTCGTGTCCCTCCTCGGCAAAGCGCGAGGTCATCGAGTCTTGGTCCCAACCCGAATGGTGCAGGTCGAACAGGTCAGGCAGTTCGGCGATCAAACCGATCACCTCTTCCATCTCGGCCTTGACCAGGCCATGGCCCGAATTGGTTTCGTCGACTGAGAGGCGTACGGGCACGGCACACGTGCTGCCGACTGCCTCCTTGGTGATTTCGATCAGCTCGCGCAACAGCCGAACGCGATTGACGAGTGATCCACCATACTCGTCGGTCCGGTCATTGTACTTGCGCGACAGGAACTGGTCGGCAATGCACTGGCCGTGGCCGCTGTAGACATACACTAGGTCAAAACCGGCCGTCTTGGCCCGGATCGCAGCATTGCGATGCCAGCGGTGCATGTTGCGGATGTCGGCCTTGTCCATGCGCCTTCCTTGCAAGGGCGCGATCGTATAGGTCGTTACCGGCACGACGGGACGGTCCGAGGGCGATAGTGGCGTCATCCGCGAGTAGTAGTTGTTGCTGCTCAGGCCATTGTGGCCAGGCTCGCAGCCGGCCAGCGCGCCGTGCTTCTTGATGGACTCGGCCACTCGCGCGGCGGCTGGTATGTCGCGGTCATCCCACAACCGCATCTCCACCAGCGGCGACATATCAGATGTCGGATGGATTTCCGCCTGCTCGGTGTTGACGACGGCCCAACCGCCTTCCGCCTTCTGGCCACGCATGGCAGCGACCGAAGACGGGTCGCGATAGCCCATGCCGTTGCAGTGCGGCACTTGATAAAAGCGGTTGCGCGCCGTCAAGGGCCCGATCTTCACCGGCTCGAACAGAATGTCGTAGCGCGCGTCGCGTGGCATGGGTTTGGTCCGTGAACTAAAGTGATGTGGCGCCGCCGTCGATGATCAGAGGCGAACCCGTCACGTAGCGGGCCTCGTCAGATGCCAGATAGAGCGTCGCCGCCGCAATATCTTCGACCGTGCCAAAACCGAGCGGGTGCCGCGCCAAAACTTCGGTCTCGGTGGCGGCCGGATCGGATTGCTGGTTGCAGAAATCACGCCACATCTCGGTATTGATGGCGCCGGGGCACACAGAGTTGACGCGGATCTTGTCGCGGGCGTGCTGCAACGCCATCGCCCGGCACAGATGCACAACGGCGGCCTTCGACGCGCAATAGGCCGGATCCGTTGCATAACCCATGAAGGCTGACTCGGAGGCGATGTTGACAATCGATCCGCCACCAGCCTTCCGCATGATCGGGATGACGCGCCGCGACATCAGGAAGATCGACTTTACATTCACCGCAAAGGTGCGGTCCCACTCCGTCTCCGACATCGTCTCGACATCACCCGACGGGGCAATGCCGGCGTTGTTGACCAGCACGTGGATGGGGCCGAGGCGGTCGGCTGCGCTGGCGACGGCGCGGTCGCAATCACTGGCATCGGCCACGTCGCAGGCGAAGAAACAATTCAACCCGCCCAGCTCGACGGCGAGGGCTTCGGCGCTTGCAGCTTGGCTCTGCAAGTCAAGGATGGCAGTGCGGGCGCCCTCGGCGACGAAGCGGCGCGCGATTGCAGCACCTATTCCCCGAGCTGCGCCCGTGACGATCGCGGCCTTGCCTTCCAACCGGCGCATGTCGAGCAGTCCTTGAGCGTTGTGCGGGCAGACGCACGGCCACTAGGCCGCGCGGTTCGATCACTTGACCATGTCAACGCCGGCCAGCCAGTTCTCGCTGATGAACTTGTCGTTAGCCGCGATCCATTCAGCAGCGACATCGGCTGCTGGCTTCTTGTCTCTCGACACTTGAATAATGAAGCCGTTGACCTGGTCGACCGTGAAGTTGATCTGCCTGGCGAACGTGTCGACGGCCGCCGCCCGCTTACTCAATGTGGCGGAACGCACGACCGACACATTGGTCGAGTTGTTCTCACAAGTGATCTTGCTGAGATTGAACCAGTCTGCATTTTCGGACGACGCTACATATTTAAAGCAACCGTCGGCATTGTAGACAGGCGTCCCCTTCCAGGTGTCGGAAGCATAGCCGTTGAAGGGCTGGTCCTTCAGCCGCGTTAGCTTGAAAGCGGAATGAATCCATTCAGGGATATAACTATAAAACAGGATCGGCTTCTCCTGTCGGATGGCCTCCGCCAGCGTTGCCTCGAAGACAGGCACTTCCAACACCAGAGGCGTCCAAAGCTTGTCATAGCCCTGGTCGCGTGCCTTAACCGCCAGTTGCTCAATGTTCTGCCAGCCGGGGGCGCCGACCCAGTAATCGCCCTTGCTGTCGCCATCCGAGTCGAACAGCTTGGCAATCTTCGGGTCTTTCAGCTGCTCGATGCTAGTGACGCCGAGCTTCTCGGCGACATAGGCAGGCACATACAGCCCTTCCGTGCCGAGATAGGGCTTGTCATTGAGCAGGGCCTGCTTGGTTGAGCCCTCGGCGATGTAGGCCTTCCACTGGCCGGGGAAGTAGGGTGGCCAGAAATCCGGAATGATGTCGACGGTGCCGTCGCCCTTGATCAGGGCTTCGATCATGACGACCTCGTCACCATTGATGATTTCAGCTTTGAAGCCGAGTTTCTTCTCGATCACCTGCTTCATGACTTGACCGATCACGGCCGATGCCGGCCAGTTGGCCTCGCTGATCTTGATGGTCGGCTTGTCTTCGGCTTGAGCCATCGTGGTCAGGCCGAGCGTCGCCAACAGGGCTACGGCGATCGATTTTTGGCTGAGCGGCTTCAGCATGAGTGTTCCTCCCTTGAGTTGACCGGCGAGCAGCGGGACGTGAGGGGCTCGGCCACAGTTCAACGCTCCGGAACATGAACCAAGTTAAAATTGGTGTCAATCGCTTGACCAATATGCTGCAACCAATATGAGTCAGGTTGTTGGCAACAGCGGACGGAATTGGCGTGCCGCAGGTGGTTGATTGGGGGTGGGTCATGCGGACCGATACGGCGGACTTCGTGATCGTCGGCGCAGGCAGTGCCGGCTGTGTGCTCGCCAATCGCCTGAG
>JANNSA010000583.1:0-4061 GCA_031402115.1 Hyphomicrobiaceae bacterium
GCCGATGACGATGCGAAAGCTGATCGACGACACGCGGCGATGCCGATGGTTTCGATCAAATCTACTGGCGGCCGCCTGAACTAAGGGGACAGGCATGCCCGCCGTCTCCCTGCGGCGAAAAAACCATGACGAGGGATCAACCTACTTCGTTTCCTCAGGCAAACGATTATAGATGTCGTCGCCGCGAATGATGTCGTCTTCGCCAAAGTACGTTCCGATCTGGACTTCGATCAACTCGACCGGTACCATCCCGGAATTCTCCAGGCGGTGCCACTGGGTGGCGAAGATGTAAACGCTCTCGTTCTCGCGCACCAGCTTGTCAATTTCCCCAATGGTCACCTTCGCCGTGCCGTTGACGACGATCCAATGTTCAGAACGGTGATGGTGCATCTGCATGGACAGCTTCGCGCCGGGTTTGACATGCAGGCGCTTAACCTGGAAGCGAGGTCCGAGCGCGAGTGTCTCGAAATAGCCCCACGGCCGGTAGTTGCGAACATGCTGTTCGTGCTCCTTGCGTCCTTCGGTCTTGAGCCGTGCGACGATTTTGCCGACGTCCTGCGAGCGGGACCGATCTGCGACGAGCAGCGCATCGGGCGTGTCGACGATGATAAGGTCTTTGGTCCCAAGTGCCGCAACGACATTGCGAGTCGAGCGCACGAATGTGTTCTCGGCGCCCTCGAGGATCGTGTTTGGAGTTGCCGAGTTGCCGCTGTCGTCGTGGGCGGCAAAGTCGTGGAGAGAGGCGAACGAGCCGATATCGCTCCAGTCGAGATCGAGCGGCATGATGGAGGCCAGTGATGTGCGTTCGAAAAGGGCGTAGTCGATCGAGATCGAGGGGGCCTGCGAGTACTCTGGGGCACCGAGCCGGGTGAAACCCAAATCTGTGCTCGCCTCGACTAGAGCGGCCTCAGCGGCATGAACGGCATCGGGTTGGTGCCGCTTCAGGTCGTCGATTAGCGTCGCAGCGTGCAGCACAAAAATCCCGCTGTTCCAAAGATAATCACCGGACTCGAGGTAGCTGCGCGCCTTGTCGGCACTAGGCTTCTCGAGGAATTCGGAGACGCGGAACGCACCGGCAACACCGACGTGGGCCTCGCCGCGTCGGATATAGCCATAGCCCGTGTGCGGCTCAGTAGGGTGGACGCCAAAGAGCACATGCCTCTGCGTACGCGCCAACGTGCTGGCGCTGCGGACGGCTTCGGCGAAGGCCTGATCACCGCGGATGGCATGGTCGGAGGGCATCACAACAATGACAGCGTCCAGCCCGGTGGCGGCTGCCAAGATTGCTGCGACGGCGATCGCGGGAGCAGTGTTGCGCGAGCTTGGCTCCAGCACGATGCGTGCGCCTGAAAGGCCCGCCTCCGAGATTTCCTCTTCGACGAGGAAACGGTAGTCGGAATTGGTAAGAATGATGGGCGGCTCGAAGCCGCGAGCGGGAGTGAGACGCATCAAAGTCTGCCCGAGCAGGCTATCAGATGAGCCGTCGAGCCCCTTGATGAACTGCTTGGGAAACATCGAACGCGACAACGGCCAAAGGCGCGTACCCTTGCCGCCACACAAAATGACTGGAAACAACCGGTCGTGACGCACATCTAAAATAGTCACTTTTGAGCCTTGTACTGAAATTTAATGACAGTAGATTTACGTCAGCATCATCTGATAACGAACGGCTCGTTGTTATGCAACGGGCGCTGCCCCGAATTCCGCGGTGTTGCGCGTCTACGACACACGAGGGAGGTCACCTGCTTCGCAGATACAGACAACTTCTCCGCGCTCCAATGTTGGTGTACAGAACGAGCAGTAAGGGCTAACCGCAGTTGCTGTCAAGAAAGCAACGTCGTCGGACAGCCAATCGTGCTGAGGTTCACGCAGCTTTGGATTGTCAAGTTGGTATTGCAATTGGAAAACCTTAATGAAAACCCCTGAGAGTGGGCATCTTCACCGAACCATTTCAGATTTCGCTAGCCCAGTCGGCACCGACGTAGATGCGCGATCGCAAGCGCTGGACAACTGGGTCGGCGCTGCGACGCGCGCAGAAACGTTCCAGTTTTTTCGCTGCAACTTGGTTGCGGCCACAACCTCGACCCGGGTCGCCGGGTTCAACGGTACCACTTACGAAGGTATCAACTTTGCCTCACAGGACTATCTGGGATTGGTCCAGGATGAACGCATCCGCCAGGCAGCCATCGACGCCATTTGCACGCTCGGTACGCACAGTGCCGGCTCCGAGCCCATGGGCGGTGGCCTGCGCATCGGCAAGCTCCTCGAGCAGGAGCTTGCCGAATTCACCAGATTCCCAAATATCGTTCTGTTTCCAACAGGTTGGGCTGCAGGTTACGGCGCCATAAAGGCGCTCGCCCGCCCGGACGACCGCATCGTGATGGATGCACTCGCGCACGATTGCCTGCAACAGGGAGCCCGGGCCAGCACGCCGCACGTCTCCTACTTTGCGCACAACAACATCGAGAGCGCGGCCAAGCGCATTGCGCGCGCGCGCGCGGTGTCGCCCAAATCCGCCGTGTTTGTCGTCACCGAGTCGTTGTTTTCGATGGACTCTGACGGTCCCGACTTGGTTCGATTGATAGAGGTCTGCCGGAAACACGGCGCCTACCTCATAGTAGATGCCGCCCACGATCTCGGCGCCATGGGACCTCGGGGCCTTGGCGCGCTTGAGAATCAAGGTGCTCTCTCGGACATCGACTGCATCATCGGCTCCTTCAGCAAGACCTTCGCCTCGATGGGTGGCTTCGTCGCGACCCGATCGCTCGGAACCGAGCTTTATGTGCGTGGCTTCAGCGGCACCTACACCTTTTCCAACTACCTGATGCCGCCGCAGATTGCCGCCGTGCGTGAATCTCTCCGTATCGTTCGCAGCCCGGAGGGCGAGCGCCTCAGATCTCAGACGATGGAGAATTCCCTCATCTTGCGGGAGGCGCTTGCAAATAAGGCCGTCGATGTCTACGGCCCATCTTCCCCAATGGTTATCACGCGTATCGGTGCGGAGCATCGGGCGAGACTCGTCTACCGAGAGTGTCTGCGCAATGGGCTCATTCTTAACTGCATCGAGTATCCAGCCTGCCGGCGCGGTGAAGCCCGGTTGCGGCTGCAGGTCAACCCCCGTCATACGCCTGTGCATCTCGCCAAGGCTGCCGAGATTATCGCTATTGCTCTGGCAAGGTTGGGTGATTAGAAGAGCCAAGACAAGGTCGCGAATATGAGCAGCGAGTCGAGGCCCTGGGCGTGAGGATGGCCTTAACAGCGAGCCCGGTCGTGCCGCGCTTAGCCAAGTAAGTTGTTACACGCTATCCTCTCGATCGACAAAGAATAGGACCTCGACAAGGGACAACGACCCCTGAGTGATATCTGTATGATTGCGCAGTCTGATTTCGACGGTCGAGGTGGCGTCCATGTGGACAAGATAAAAGGCCCCGCGAAACCGCCCTGGGCGCCACCGCTCGATCCGAGCGCGAGACAACCATGCGCCGGCGTGGACCTCGAAAGAGAATGGCACGAGCGTCGTATCATCAGTGAAATGTAAGAAGACCTCGACCCGATAACGGGACGGGGGAAGGTAAAAGTATGGACCGTAATAGATTTTGCGGCTATGGTCTGCCAGTGCTGCCGCAGGGGATTCGTCCGGCAAGCGAGGCACGGCGACAGAAAAGACCTCGGTTGGCCACGTGATGGGTCGTGGCGATCCGAACTTGGCTATGGCCAAGGCTCCGTCGACTACGTCCAGGCATACTTGAGCCCAGGCTCGTCCAGTCTGAGGGCAGCTAGTGGCTATCGGGAGATCCTTTGGCCAGCTTTCAGCTCTTCGCGCCAACACCTCCTCTATGCCCGCCTCGCATCCTAATCCATCGGACGAACGGTCGGCCAACGCCCGACAGTGCTCAGGCGTCAAAGCCAGACCCAGATCAATGCCAAGCCTTTCGGTGAGTTGCAGTATCGAATGCCCCTGGCTTCGCTCGATATACCGGACACTCCCGCACTGGCCGACCGCCAGGTTGGCAACCGCCGAAGCGCTTTGCGAACGGATAGCCTCGATAGGGTGTAGCTTG
>JANNSA010000584.1:0-1507 GCA_031402115.1 Hyphomicrobiaceae bacterium
GGCCCTCGGGCGGCGCGTCGACTCTAGAAAAGACTCCTGTTTGAGATCCATGGGTCACCAGAAAGCAGTGGGCAGTTATCCGTGCGTTGAGAGACACCTCATGGGCCGGAGGTAAGGGGATGTCGATCGCGTCTTTGTCGATCGGTAGGACAACCCGTAGCTCGTTCTCGATTGACATTAACTGGCCGGCATTCGGCACAAATCGCACGCTTCGGATGACCGAGAAATCACCGGCGTAGGTCTGGCGAATTGCTGCGAACGGATGTTTGATCGTTACAGCGTCGTTGACCACCTCAGCGTCCCAAATTACATAGCAAACGTCGCGGACCTTGTGAAAACGGCCGCCCTCTAGATAGGCGATTTCATAGCCTCCGCCGGACAATGCGTCGACTATTGGAGAGCCGTTGGCGTGCTCAGCCCGTAGCTGGAGCGCAGCCAGCATCAGCATCTTCGCGATGGCCCTATCGCCCGCCCCGAGATGAGACACGTTCCCGCTAGCGAGCGAAAGCGGGCTCAACCACCCGCGGAGCCACGACACACCCGTACCTGAAGCGACGACTTCACCCAAGGTCCCGTCCTCCCAGCGCTGGGCATTGTGGGAGAAGCTGATGAACCAAGTCCGGCCCTCGGTGACCCCCGTCAAGAAACCAACGAGACCCACTCCATGCAGCAACGGCATTCGCTCAGCGAAAAAACGGTCAATTGCTTGCATGGTGATCGGCTCACTTTCGGCCCGCAACTTCAGGTTTCGAATTGCCCGCCGCGCGAGACTCACGTCGCCCGCTACGGCGACTACGCAATTGTCCGAAATCAGCGCGACCTTCTGTCGCAACCCGTGGAGCAAGTGCCGATGCGGAGGAAGATTCTCCACAGGGCCTACTGCTGGCAGGGTGAGGCCCGGCGTGCACTCTCCTGAGATCAGCATGTCACCGATGACTACTGGTTGAGTCTCGACGGTTAGCGCGGCCACCAAAGTCACGCTCTTACCACCTCATTGTGCGTGGGTACGAAGCTACGTTGCGTCGTGAACAGATCAGGCCCGAGGACCAGCAGCGAGGCGGATGCGGGGGTCCGTCGGTCGCTGTGCTCTTCGGCGCGCTGCGGAACCGATCAGCGCCAGACCGCCACACAGCAAAACCCATGTTCCAGGCTCTGGCACCGGTATTGGTGGCGATAACTCTGGAATCGCAAAGGTCAGCCGATCGCCGGAGGCGAACCGCTGAAAACCCACCGATAGGGAGGATGGACCTGTAAGTTGCGGAACTCCACGGACACCGTATCGTGGCGTCGGGTCCGAAAATTCGCCGTGGGTATACGCAAGAAGCTCGATGCCTTGAATCAGCGATTGCTGAAAGGAGATCTGCATCTCGAAGCACGGGACAACGGCGCATAACAAACTCGCCTGCTCGGTCGGTGAGTGAGCTGCATTCAGATAGAGCCACCCGATTGAAAAGACGCCCTGTTGAATATCGACCGCAAACAGCCATTGGTTGTGGGTATCAAGGGC
>JANNSA010000585.1:0-1887 GCA_031402115.1 Hyphomicrobiaceae bacterium
ACTGGGTGTCAGGCACCAGGGGTGCCAGACACCGGTCCCAGACACCGGTCCAGACACCGGCCACACCGCTGCCCGCCACAATCACGGCGCCACCGTCGCGACTTGGCCGGTGGCCATGCTGGCGATCTTCAGCCCGGCGTCGATATCGGCGATCAGCTTCTGCACGGAGGCCGCAGTCGGATCGAGCAGCGGTGCGGGATACAGGCCGAAGAAGATCGTCAGCAGCACCAGCGGCGCCAGGATCAGCACCTCGCGCGGGCTCAGGTCGAGCAGGACGCGCAGGTTCGGTTTGGTCAGCGCACCGAAGATCACGCGCCGGTACAGCCACAAGCCGTAGCAGGCCGACAGGATGACGCCCGTCGTCGCAATGAAGGCGACGGTGCTGTTGGCCTTGAACGCCCCCATCAGCGTCAGGAATTCGCCGACGAAGCCCGACGTGCCCGGCAAGCCGACATTGGCCATGCTGAACACCATGAAAGCGATGGCGTAGAGCGGCATGCGGTCAGCCAGACCGCCATAGGCCTCAATAGAGCGCGTGTGCACCCGGTCGTACACAACACCAACGCACAGGAACAACGCCGCCGAAACGATGCCATGGCTAAGCATCTGGAAGATGCCGCCTTGGATGCCTTGGGTGTTGAGCGCAAAGATGCCCATGGTCACAAAGCCCATATGCGCGACCGACGAATAGGCGATCAGCTTTTTCATATCTTCTTGCGCGAACGCCACCAGCGAGGTGTAGACGATGGCGATCACCGACAGCGTGAACACCATGGTGGCGAAGTATTCCGAGGCGACCGGGAACATCGGCAGCGAGAAACGCAGGAAGCCGTAGCCACCCATCTTCAACAGGATACCGGCGAGGATCACCGAGCCGGCAGTTGGTGCTTCCACGTGGGCGTCGGGCAGCCAAGTGTGCACCGGCCACATCGGCATCTTGACCGCGAACGAGGCGAAGAACGCCAGCCACAGCCAAGTCTGCATGCCGGCCGGGAAGGCGCCGGGCTTTAGCAGTTCGACAATATCCGTGGTGCCGGCCTGCCAATACATCGCCATCATGGCGAGCAGCATCAGCACCGAGCCGAGCAGCGTGTAGAGGAAGAACTTGAAGCTCGCGTAGATGCGCCGCTTGCCGCCCCAGACGCCGATGATGAGGAACATCGGGATGAGGCCGCCCTCGAAGAACAGGTAGAACAGCACCAGATCGAGCGCGGCGAAGACGCCGATCATCAGGGCCTCGAGCACCAGGAACGCCACCATGAATTCCTTGACACGCTTGTCGATCGCCTCCCAGGAGGCGAGGATGCAGAAGGGCATCAGGAAGGTGGTGAGGATGACGAACAGCATCGAAATGCCGTCGACCCCCATCGAATAGGCGATCGAGCCGCCCAGCCACTCGGTCCGCTCGACCAACTGGAAATCGGGATTGGCCGGGTCGAAATTCGCCCAGATGAAGAGCGACAGGACGAAGGTCACGGCCGTCGTCCACAGGGCGACGTGGTAGACGTTGCGGCGGGCGATCTCGTCGTCGCCCCGGATGATGAGAATCAGCAGCGCGCCGACGATCGGCAGGAAGGTGACGGTCGAGAGGATCGGCCAGCCGGTCATATCCCGCCCCTCACGCGAACATCGCCCAGGTGATCAGCGCGGCGATGCCGATCAGCATGGCGAAAGCATAGTGATAGAGATAGCCCGACTGCAGGCGCACGACCTGGGACGTGACGTCGAGCACGCGGGCGGAAACGCCGTCCGGACCAAAGCCGTCGATCAGCCAGCCATCGCCCTTCTTCCACAGGAAGCGGCCGAGCCACATGGCGGGACGGACCAGCAGGAGGTCGTAGATTTCGTCGAAATACCATTTGTTGAGAAGGAATCGGTAGAGCCACT
>JANNSA010000586.1:0-7262 GCA_031402115.1 Hyphomicrobiaceae bacterium
CCCGGTCAAGCGCATCCTGAATTTCCTTCTCCGTATGACTGTCGAGCGCTGAAGTCGCCTCGTCGAGCATCAGGATCGGTGGCCCCTTCAGAATCGTGCGGGCGATCGCGACGCGCTGCTTTTCGCCGCCTGACAGTTTCAGGCCGCGCTCGCCAACCATTGTCTCCCATTTCTGCGGCAAGCTTTCGATGAACTCGCCGATCTGCGCCATGGTGGCGGCGTCTTTCATCTCTGCCTCGGTCGCCGAAGGCCGGCCATAGGCAATGTTGTAACGGATCGTGTCATTGAACAGCACGGTGTCTTGCGGCACCACGCCGATCGCCGCACGCAGGCTCTTCTGCGTCACAGCGCGAATGTCCTGGCCATCGATCGTCACTGAACCACCGGCGACATCGTAAAAGCGGAAAAGGATGCGCGATACGGTCGACTTGCCGGCGCCGGATGGACCGACAATGGCGACCATCTTGCCAGCAGGCACCTCGAAGCTGACATCCTTCAGGATCGGCCGGTCAGCCTCATAGTGGAAGCTGACATTATCAAAACGAACAGTGGCATTCTTGATGACGAGCGGCTTGGCACCCGTGGCATCCTGGACTTCAGGAGCCTTGTCGAGCAGGCCGAACATCATCTCCAGATCGACCATGCCCTGCTTGATTTCCCGGTAGACCATGCCCATGAAATTCAACGGCACGTAGAGCTGCGTCAGTAGCGCATTGATCATGACAAAATCGCCAATCGTCTGCTGGCCCGAAGCGACGGCGTAAGCTGACATCAGCATGGCGATCGCCAGGCCGACGGTGAAGATTGCCGCCTGTCCGGTGTTCAGCACCGCCAGTGAATAATAGGTGCGGATGGAGGCGCGCTCGTAGCGCTGCATCGACTCGTTGTAGCGGTCTGCTTCAAGTCGCTCGTTGCCAAAATACTTAACCGTTTCGTAGTTCAAGAGGCTGTCGACAGCCTTGCCGTTGGCGTCGCGATCTGACTCGTTCATCTCTCGGCGGATGGTGATGCGCCAGTCGCTGGCCTTGACCGTGAACCACAGATAAGCGGCGACCATCGCCAACACGAGCACGACATACCAAACGCCAAACGACCACCACAGCAGGCCGCAGATCAGGAACAGCTCCAGCGCCGTCGGGATGCTGGTCATCAGGCCCATGCGCACGATCGTGTCGATGGCACTGTTGCCCTTTTCGACGATGCGCGACAACGCGCCCGTGCGCCGCTCGATGTGGAAGCGCAACGACAACCGGTGCAGGTGTTCAAAGGTCGACGTTGTCAGGTTGCGAACCGCATGCTGAGCCGCCTTGACGAACAGCACGTCGCGCAACTGACTAAGCACGATCATCAGAATGCGGGCAAAGGCATAGGCCAGCAACAGCATCACCGGCACGACGATTACAGCGTTTACTGACACGCCGCCGGCAGCACTTAGCTTGCCGCCACCGGTAAGCGCGTCAGTGGCGCCCTTGTAGGCGAGTGGCATGGCGACCGTGACTAACTTGGCGATCACCAATAAGACGCCCGCCAACATGACCTCGCGTTTGAGATCTGGCCGGTCGGCCGGCCACATATAGGGCAGCAACTCGCGAAGCATGGCGACCAGCCCGAGATCGGCGCGCGACCGGGCAGGGGTGGCTGGCACGATGATAGGATCAGAACCTGTGGTCACAGCCATGCGTTTCTCGTGCCTTGCGTGCCGCCGAAGGCGCTAATGCTCGATAAAGGGGATCAAACTATCTGGTAACCGCCATTCGCTAGAAGCACCAGCATGATGCGCCTGATCAAGGGAGTAGGCACCCGAGCCGAATACGGCCACTGGTTGTATTCTCCAAGCAAGCGCAGGCCACTGCCCGGCGTTGAGGCGTTGGCCAGGCTGCCAGGACCTGCTATGCGAAAGCGCCATGGCATGACAGGGCGGGCGCCCGTCCAGGAGAGGTTGCATGGCCCAGGGTCCAGACAAGTCCGACCATCGCGATACACCGGCATCAGGCACCCGGCGGCCGGCCTGGCGTCTTGCCGATGTGCCGCTGGCGCTGACCTTTGACGATGTGCTGCTGAAGCCGGGCTATTCTCAAGTACTGCCGACCGAAGTCGACACCAAGGTCATGCTGACCCGCGACATTCAGTTGAACATTCCGCTGCTGTCGTCGGCAATGGACACGGTGACCGAAGCGCGGCTCGCCATCGCCATGGCGCAAGCTGGCGGCATTGGCGTGATCCACCGTAACATGACGATTGCCGAACAGGCTGATCAAGTCCGCCAGGTGAAGAAGTTCGAGAGCGGCATGGTGGTCAATCCGATCACCATCAACCCGGAAGCCAAGCTCAGCGAAGCGCTGGCGCTGATGGCGACGCATCACATCTCCGGCATCCCTGTCGTGGAAGCCGCTGGCAAGGCGCGTCGCAGCGGGCGGCTGGTCGGCATCCTGACCAACCGTGACGTGCGCTTCGCCAGCAATCCGGACCAGCCGGTATCCGAACTGATGACCCGTGAAAAACTCATTACTGTCACGGACTCCGTCGACAAGGCCGAGGCCAAGCGCCTCCTGCACCAGCATCGCATCGAAAAGCTGGTGGTGGTCGATGCTGACTACCGCTGCATTGGCCTGATCACCGTCAAGGACATTGAGAAGGCCGCGCTTTACCCGCACGCCGCCAAGGATGTTGACGGCCGCTTGCGCGTGGCGGCGGCCTCCACCGTTGGTGACGAGGGCTTCGAGCGCTCGGAGCACCTCATCGCCGCCGGTTGCGACCTGATCGTCATCGACACGGCGCATGGCCACACCAAGCGCGTGCTCGACCAGGTGGCGCGGGTCCGCCGCGTCTCCAACGGCATCCGCATCCTGGCCGGCAATGTCGCCACGGCAGAGGGAGCGCGGGCTTTGATTGACGCTGGCGCCGACGCCATCAAAGTCGGCATCGGCCCTGGTTCGATCTGCACAACGCGGATTGTGGCTGGTGTTGGCGTGCCGCAGCTCACCGCCATCATGGACGCGGTGGAGGTGGCGCAAGCCGCCGGCGTGCCGGTGATCGCCGATGGCGGCATCAAATATTCCGGCGATCTTGCCAAGGCGATCGCGGCCGGCGCCACCGCCGCCATGATCGGCTCGCTGATGGCCGGCACTGACGAGAGCCCCGGCGAGGTTTATCTGTATCAGGGCCGCTCCTATAAGGCCTATCGCGGCATGGGCTCGGTTGGAGCGATGGCGCGTGGTTCAGCCGACCGATACTTCCAGCAGGAGGTACGCGACAGCCTAAAGCTGGTGCCGGAAGGTATCGAGGGCCAGGTGCCGTACAAGGGGCCGCTGGCCAGCGTGCTGCATCAATTGGTTGGCGGCTTGCGCGCCGCCATGGGCTATGTCGGCGGCGCCACCATTGCCGAATTCCAGCTGCGGGCTGAGTTCGTACGCATCACAGCGGCAGGCCTGAAGGAGAGCCACACCCACGACGTCACGATTACACGGGAGAGCCCGAACTATCCGGGCGGTATGTAACCGCTCCCTGGCAGTCGGTACCCACTAATACAATCCGTAGTGACGCAGTTCAGCGGCCAGGTTGCTGGTGGCTTCGTTGAAGTGGTGAGTCTGGAAGCCGAGCCTGTGGGCGGCGGCAATGTTGGCGGCGCTGTCGTCGATGAACAGGGCGCGGGCCGCGTTGAGGCCACGCCGGTCGAGCAACACCTGAAAGATCGTAGGATCGGGCTTGAGCAACTGCACATCGGCCGACACAATCAATTCGTCGAAGGTGTCGAGGAACGGAAATAGCCCCCGCGCGGTATCGAACTTCTCGCGGTTGAAATTGCTAATCGCGTGACATGGAACGCCTGCCGCCCTGAGTTGCCCCAATACCGCAACGGAACTGTCAATGGCGCCATCGAGCGCCAGTGGCCAATCATGATCGAAGGCCAGTAAATGCTCACGGTGATGCGGGAAGCGGGCCGCCAGCGCTGTTGTCACCTCGGCAAATGATCCGCCGCGATCGAGTTCGATATTGTGTTGCAGGAGCTCGGTCTCAGCCAGGAATGCCGCGATTTCGGACGGCTGCATGCCGCGCTGGCGATAAAGATTGTGCGCGTCCCAGCGGATCAGCACGTTGCCGACGTCCCAAACGACGCAATCGATCCTGGCCTGGCTTGTCAAAATGCTCTCCTGCCGCGATGCCAATACCTGGCTTCAGTCACTGACTGAAGCTGTACCTGTCAACAGCTTGAGCTAGAAGAGTTGCGAGTCCATGCAAGCGCAACGCATGCAACGGCAAACATAGCAACCAGGGAGAGCGGCACTTTGCGCGTGGCGGGAACTGTGCTGATCAATGCGCGGCTGGTCGATCCGGAAACCGGACGCGACGAAGCCGGCGGCTTGCTGATGGAAAACGGCCTGATCGCCGATCTCGGCCCGCATCTCAGGCGCAACGCGCCACAAGGCGCCGGTGTGGTCGATTGCCAGGGCCTGGTCGTCTGTCCTGGCCTGATCGACATGCTCGTGTTCACCGGCGAGCCAGGCAACGAGCACCGCGAGACACTCGCTTCTGCAAGCCGCGCGGCAGCGGCAGGCGGCGTCACCACGATGGTCTGCATGCCGGCCACGGATCCGGTGATTGATGATATGGCGCTGGTCGATTTCGTGCAGCGGCGCGCGCGCGACACAGCGATCGTCAACGTCCACACCATGGCGGCGCTCACCAAGGGGTTACTTGGCAAGGAAATGGCCGAGCTTGGCTTACTCAAGAGCGCGGGCGCCATCGCCTTCTCCAATGGCCGCTCGAGCGTTACCAGCACCCGCGTGATGCGCCGGGCACTCGCTTATGCGCGCGACTTCGACGCGCTTGTGGTGCATCCCGTAGAAGACGAGGATCTGGCGTCGGGCGGCGTCATGAACGAAAGTGAGGTGTCCACGAGGCTTGGCTTGCCCGGCATTCCGACGGCTGCCGAAGTGATCATGCTGGAGCGCGACATCCGGCTGGTGGAGCTGACCGGCGCCCGCTACCACGCGGCGCAAATCTCAACGCTGGCATCACTCGACGTGGTGCGCGCCGCCAAGCAACGGGGGCTGCCCGTGACGTGTGGCGTTTCGATCAACAACCTGACTCTGAACGAAAATGATATCGGCCCCTATCGTACATTCCTGAAGCTCCGGCCGCCGCTGCGGAGCGAGGATGACCGGCGCGCCATGGTCGAAGGTGTGGCGGACGGCAGCATCGACGTGATCGTGTCGAGCCACGATCCACAAGGCGCCGACACCAAACGACGGCCCTTTGCGGAGGCTGCGTATGGGGCGATCGGACTGGAGACCTTGTTATCGGCGGCGCTGCGATTGCATCATGCCGGCGACATGCCGCTACCCACTCTGCTGGCCGCACTGACCGTCAAGCCGGCGCAGATTCTTGGCCTCGCCGCTGGCCGCCTGAGCAAGGGCGCGCCCGCCGATTTGATCGTCGTTGATCTTGGCGCACCCTACATCGTTGACATATCGAAGCTGCACTCCAGCTCCCGCTACACGCCTTTCGACGAAGCCCGGATGCAGGGTCAGGTCCGCCATACCTTTGTGGCGGGCAAAAAGGTTGTGGCGTAGAGCACCCCGCCTCAGTTGCGTTCGATGACTTTGCCGCTCTCGCGAATAATCTTGCCCTCGCCATCCGACAGATCGACCTGAAGGCGGCCGTAGCCTCGGCCTGCACGCTCGCGGCCAACGGCGGCGACACGAAAATCGTAAATGAAACTCAGATCGTACAACGCGCCGTCATAACCAACCTGGCGCACTTCCAGACTGCCCGGCTGTAACGTGAAGGCGCGATCCGGCCAGCGATCGTAGTATGCCAGCTTGTCTTTGGTGATGGCCGCGACGCCAGTATTGCGCTTGCCGAAATAGTTGACGCGCGGCGCATAGATATTGCCGATCACGTCGGGTTCCAGCGCCTCGCCACTGAGGTAGAAATTCTCGACGAACTCAGCCAGCCGCTGTTCAAGCTCCGCACGGTCCGGATCGTTCGATGGTGCGGCGTTGTCGACGGTAGCGGTGGTGTCAAGATCCGGAATCGGCTTCAGCCCGGTTGACGAGGACACGGCGGCGGGCACGTAGTCATTGCCAGCGCCAGCTTTGGCAACGGTCGCCTTGCCGCCACGCACACGACTGATGACCGAGACGAGCTGCGCGTTCGACAGCACGGCATTACCGGCGTGGCGCTCGGGATCGGGCGCATCGAGCTTGCCGATCACGCGGATGCGGGCGCCAAGCAGCCGCTCCAGCGCGCTTTCGCCGGTGCGGTCGGTAGCGATAATCTGCACCGTGCGGACGCGCAGCAATTGCGCTGGCGCACCGTCGAGGTCCGTCACTTCGGCGCAGGCGGAACCGCCGAGCTGCAGCACATAGCCCGACAGGTTGCGGCCACTGGCCGAGCGCGTCCTGAGCTGCTGCAGTTCACCTTCAATCGGCTGACTGTCGTTCAGACACGGCGCCGCCACGGCCGAGCCGACTGTGGCGCTGGCGACAAGGAGCAGACCCGCCCAGGCATGCCGGGACGCGACGGCCCGACCCAGTCCGAAACCGCGTGGCATTGGTCAGCTCCAAGCGTGGTCATAAAGGTCACGCCGCGTAACACAACCATTCGCGCCGGTCGAGTTGCCCCCTGAACTCAGTCCGGCGCGTAGCCACGCAGCTTGGCGTAGGCGGCTTGCTGCTCGGTGGTCAGGATTGGCGTCATCTGCAAATGCGCGGCCAGGTGAAGCTGACGCAGCGACGCTCGTTCGCGCTCGGCACTGGCGATCAGCGCCGCGAGCCGCGCGGCGGTGATCGACCGGTCGCGGAAGGCTTGATCGAGCGTCGCCTCAGCCTTGATGTAACGGTCGCCGGTGGCGATCGCGGCAGTACGCATTGCGTCCATTACGCGGATTGTTGCAGCCGTCTGCGCGGGCGTCAGCGCCAGGTCCTTGGCCAATTCCAGCACATGGGTTGGCCCCGGATAGCCGCGAAACTCCGCAGGCTTGGCCATGCCCCAGCCGCGCCCGGCCTTCAAATCGGCGATGTCCGTATCACTTAGCGCCGCGATCGCGCGCGCCTGCTCGTTGGCATAGCCCGCCTTGCCCGCAGGAGCGGGGGACGCAGCGTTGTGCTTCATGTGACCGCCGCCCGGCACGCCGCCGCTTGAACCCATGATCAAGCCGATCGCGGCGGCGATGACGAGCACGCCGCCGGCCACCAGTGCATAAACCGTCCGCAACGTAGGGCCTTTCATGGTCACTCTGCCGCCAACACGCCAGTGAC
>JANNSA010000587.1:0-5708 GCA_031402115.1 Hyphomicrobiaceae bacterium
TGACGAGCTTCGTGGCGCCAACCCGCAGCGAACCCGGCTGCATCAACTACGACTTCCATTGCGACGCCGAGGACCCAAACACCTTCGTATTCTACGAAAACTTCACCAGCCAGGCGGCGCTGGATGCTCATCTGGCCATGCCGTATCTGAAGCCACTGATCGACCACTTGGATGAGCTGCTGGCCAAGCCCGTTGAGATCCGGCAGCTCACCATGCTCAGCCAATTCGATCGCGGCCGCTAAGGCAAGCATGGGTCTGTCGATCGCCGGCTGCCGCAGTTTAGATGACGCTCTTGCAACGATGCGTTTGCCGCGTGTCGTAGGGCCCAGATCGGCGACAACGCTGTGCGCACTCATCTTCGGCTCTTGATCTATTGACTCAACTACTCGACCGTCGCACTGCGGAGAAAGCCGAAGTCGGCTGCCCCCTTTGCTCAGTACAGCGATCGGCGAAGCTGCACGGCGGCTTGACCATTGACAGCTGACGCGCGCATCACTGCTCTGCGGCGCCCCGCCAAGCGGTGAGCCCTATTCCGCAATTGCGGGCCGACACGGAAAGACAGCACCGCCTCACTGCCGGCGATGCAGCAAGCCCTGCGCGACGACCACCAGCGCGATCGAGCTGACCAGCACCATCGTCGCGATGGCGTTGATTTCCGGCGTGATGCCCCGCCTGATGGAGGCGAACACGTACATCGGCAGCGTCGTCTTCGAGCCGGCAACGAAGAAGGCAACGATGAAGTCGTCGAAGGAAAACGTGAACGCCAGCAAGAAGGCCGCCAGGATCGCTGGCAGGATCTGCGGCAGCGTGATGGCACGAAACGTCGTCCACGGCGTTGCGTAGAGATCGCTGGAGGCGTCCACCAAGTCACGGCCGAGGCTGGCCAGGCGGGCGCCGACGATCATCACCACCAGCGCCATCGCGAACAGCCCATGGGCAGCAATAAGCGACGCATAGCCAAAGCCTAGCTTGGGTGGCACTTCCCAGGGCCACAGGGCCGCCAGCGCCGGATTGATCACGGCAAAGACCTGGACCAGGGCGACCAGAGTGGCGATGCCGATCACAACGCCCGGAACGACGATAGCGGCACCGAGCAGCGCATCGAACACCATCCGCACGCGGCCACCGACACGCTGCAGACCCAGCGCCGCCGCCGTGCCAACCAGCGCGCCGAGACCGGCGCTGACGCTCGCGACGATCAGGCTGTTCCACAGCGCGTCCATAAGGAACGGATTGGCTAGCGCCTTGCCGTACCACTGCACCGACAGGCCCGTCATCTCGCTGGCATTGCGGCCGGCGCTGAACGAAAACGCGACAATGAGCACGATCGGCAGATAGAGGAAGGCGAAGGCGGCAATGACGAAGGCGCGCATCAGATGATTTCCACCTGACGTGTGCCCGACAGCCGATGGCTGATGCGGTTCGCCGCCACCAGCACGATCACGGCAATGACCACCAGCGTGACGGCGATGGCCGAGCCGTAGGGCCAGTTGCGCGACTGCAGGAACAGATCGACCAGCGCGTTGCCGAGGAAAAACACCTTGCCGCCGCCCAGCAGCGCTGGGATCAGATATTCGCCCAGCAGCAAGATCGTGACCAGCGACATACCGGTCATCACGCCGGGCAACGACAGCGGCAGTGTGACAGCAAGAAACGTCGCTACCGGTTTGGCGCCGAGATCCGCCGACGCTTCCAGCAGTCGCTTGTCGAGCCGTTCAAGGCTGACATAGATCGGCAGGATCATCAGGGGTAGATAGCCATAGACGATCCCCAGCATCACGGCGCCGGGCGAGTTGAGCAGGATGATATCGGGGCCGCCCAGCGCCACGATCATGCCCGGCAGGCCGCGTGAACCGAGCAGATACATCCACGCATAAGTGCGCATCAGCAGGCTTGTCCAGAACGGGATCACGATCAGCGCCACCAGCAGCAGCCGCTGCTTCGAGTCGGCCTTGACCGCCAAGTAATAGGCGACGGGGTAGGCCACCAGTAGTGCCGCCATGGCGCCGAGCGGTGCCATGATCAGCGTGTTCCAGAAGGCCGTGGCCCGTGCCGGCAGATTGACATAGTTCGCCAAGGTGAACGCAGGGGCATAGCCGCCTTCCGCCGCTCGCTGCCCGAGGCTGAAGACGATGATGGCAATGAACGGCAAGATCAGGAAAACGATCAGCCAGGCCGCGGCCGGCGCCAGCAGCAGAAAAGTCACGAGTCGGCGCTGAGTCGTGGGGGCCATGCACACCGTGCAATTTCAGAAGGCGCTGGCGGTGTTTCTGGCGGTGGCTGACACCACGGGTACCAGACACCGCCAGCACTACCGTTCAACGATCAGGCGGACTTGAAGCGCGCCATTACTTCGGCGCGGGCCGGATCTGTGAGGGTCGTGGCCGCGCCAAATTCCAGAGCCGAAAGCAGATCGGCCGCCGGATAAAGGATCGGGTTGGTCAGCACTTCTTTGGGCAGCAGCGCGTTGACGCGGGAGTCAGTGGAAGGTGCGCCGTTGGCAAGATGCTCCTTCACCGCCACTTGCGGGTCCATCAGGTGGTTGAGCAGCGCATAACCGGCCGGCTTGTTCGGAGCGTCCTTCGGGATGGCATAGAAATCGGTCCAGATCTCGCCGCCTTCCTTACCGAGCACGTAGCGCATATCCGGCAGATCGCGCGCCAGCTGAGCCCCGTCATTGGTCCAGCACATGCTCAGCCAGGCATCTCCCGCGCGCATCGCCGGCTGATAGTCGCTGGAAATGGCAAACAGGCCAGGCTTGGCCCTGATCATCAGTTCCTCAGCCTTGGCGAGCTCCTCGGGCTTGATGGAGTTGAACGAAAAGCCATGATATTTGAGAGCGTTGCCGATGGTCGTCAGCTGGTAGTCGTGCACCATGACGCGGCCCTTGCCGGCATCCATGGCGGCATCCCAAAAGCCTTTCCAGCTATCGATAGGAGTGGGCAGCTTCTTGGAGTTGATCACCATGCCGGTGGTGCCCCAGTTTTTTGGCAGCGCATAAGTGACGCCGCCAACGGTCCCCTCGCCGATGAAGCGCGTGTCGTGCTTGCTGCCGTCGTAATTGCCGAGCTGGGCCATATCGAGAGCCTCGATCAGGCCGAGCTTGGAGTAGGTCAAGATGGTGTAATTGGTCGGCACGAACAGGCTCCAACCTGAGCCGCCGGCCTGCAGCTTGGCCAGCATTTCCTCATTAGAACCGAAGACGTTGACTTCCACCGCCACGCCGGTCTTGGCAGTGAACTCCTCAAAGGTCTTGGGGTCGTGATAGTTCGGCCAGGTTGCGACCGACATCTTCTCGCCGAGCGCGCCGGCGTAGGCGGCCCTGGGTGCCAGGCCAAGTTCACGTCCCAATACGGCGGTGGCCAGGCCCAGTCCGGTGACGCCAAGGAAATGGCGCCGAGAAATGGAGCCACGGCGCCAGCGCAAGAGCTGGGTGACGAAGTCTTGGGCTGAGATCGCGTTGTTTCGATCGGTCATCAGGCTATCCTTTTGTTGACTCAAGGGATGATCAGGTCGTCTCGGCGGCAAAGGCAATGGCGGCACCCGGCTGGATCTCAATGGTAATGCGCATGCCGGGGTCCATCAGCACGGCATCGTGGCGGCGCTGGTCCGCGCTCGCCAGCATCGGGCCAATGCCGGTGACGTCGAGCGCATACTCCACGCTGGCCCCGAGGAAGATGCGGTGGGTGACAAGGCCCGCAAGGACTCCAGCAGGCGCTGTCGTCGTGGTGGTGTCTGGTCGCAACTTAAGCGCTTCGGGCCGAATGCTGACCGTAGCGGCACGACCGGGCGCCAGAGGGACGCCGGCGCGCGCTTGCACGACCGTGCCAGCGCCGATCCGCACCGCGGCACCCTGCCCGGTGACGTGTCCGGTGATGGGGGCCGCCACTGTTCCGGCGATCAGATTGGTTTTGCCAACAAACCCCGCCACGAAAAGGTCGGCCGGCTGATCGTAGACCACGGACGGCGCATCGAACTGCGCGATACGCCCCTTGTTCATCACACAGACACGATCGGCCATGGAGAGCGCCTCCTCCTGGTCGTGGGTAACGAGCAGGAAGGTGATGCCGAGGTCACGCTGCAGGGTCTGGAGTTCAATCTGCATGTCGGTGCGCAACTTCTTGTCGAGCGCCGCCAGCGGCTCGTCGAGCAGCAGCACGGCTGGCCGATTGACCAATGCGCGCGCCAGCGCCACGCGCTGTTGCTGGCCACCCGACAGTTCGTGCACCCGACGCTTGCCAAAACCGTCCAGCCGCACCATCGCCAGCGCATCGCCAACGCGCTGCTCGATCACGCGCTGGTCGAGCCGCGGCCGCATTTGCTTCAAGCCGTAAGCAATGTTGTCGGATACGCCCATATGTGGAAACAGGGCATAGTGCTGGAACACCATATTGACGGGGCGGCTGTACGCCGGCACGCCTGCCATCCGCTGGCCCCGGATCAAGACCTCGCCGCTTGTCGGCTCCTCGAAGCCGCCGATCATCCTGAGGCAGGTGGTCTTGCCACAGCCCGAAGGCCCAAGCAGTGCAACGAAACGGCCGGAGCCAATGTCGAAGTCGATGTCGTCGACCGCTTTCACATCGCCGAAGTGCTTGCTGACAGCACGAAACGCAACATCGGGGCTATGGTCGACAGCGTCCGAGACGCGACCGCCTGGGCTTCCCGTCGTCTGAAGAGTCATAGTGTCCAAATCTTGGCTCTCGTCTCGCCGGCCACCTCGCAACGCTAGCGGCCGGCTTCGCCACCGTCGAGGAAATTTGCGCGTCAAGTTCGCCCGCAGGGCCAGAGCCATGCCGGATGCCATCCCGGAAGCCACGCTCGAACCGCTGCTCGCGGGGCATTGCAGCTCGCCGGAGAAAGTTTGGCAGCGGCGCGTCCCTAGTGTTCTGAGTCTGACGCTTGGTTCCCGGTTTTCTCGGATTTGATCTGATCAAGCTTGTTCTTTGCACGGCTTTCGCTCACGAGTATTGTTGCTGCTGACTTTTTCCAGACGAATGGCTTGGGCTGTTTGTTACGGTGGGCGAGGTTGTCGTGGATCGCCGTTTCCAGCTCGGCAACGCTCCCGAAGGTGCCGCGGCGGATGCGGCGGGCGGTGATCTCGGCGAACAGCCGTTCCACCAGATTGAGCCAAGAGGCGCTGGTTGGCGTGAAGTGCAGGTGAATGTGCGGATGCCGCTTCAGCCACGCCTTCACCTCGGCGGTTTTGTGCGTCGCATAGTTGTCCATCACCAGATGCAGCGGCCGGTCTTTCGGCGTTTCGCGCTCGATCTGACGCAGGAACTTGATGAATTCCTTGGCGCGATGTTTTGGCAGGCAGTCGCTGATCACCGCGCCAGTGGCCACGTCGAGGGCGGCGAACAGCGTGGTGGTGCCGTGGCGCTTGTCATCATGGGTCATCGTCTGCGCCCGGCCCTTCTTCAAGGGCAGGCCAGGCTGCGTCTGGTCAAGTGCTTGAATCTGGCTCTTTTCATCGACGCACAGCACGATCGCCTTGTCCGGCGGATTGAGATAGAGCCCAACGATATCGGTGACTTTCTCCTCGAACATCGGGTCGTTGGAGACCTTGAACGTGTCGAGGCGGTGCGGCTTCAGCTCCGCCCGTTTCCAGATGCGGCCGATGGTGGATGGGCTCAATCCCGTCGCCTGCGCCATCAGCGCCCGGCTCCAATGGGTCGCGTTTTCGGGCGTTTCGGTGGTGGTTTTTGTGA
>JANNSA010000588.1:0-3056 GCA_031402115.1 Hyphomicrobiaceae bacterium
CCTCGTTTGGTGCCAAACCGATCTCGGCGAATCGCAAGCTGTCAAGGTTTATCCGAATATGCGTCGGGCACGAGAGATGGAACTAAAGGCTCTCGGCGCACGTTCGTTTTTGGCGATCCAGCGGCGTTCGGTTCGGCTCGGAGAGGGACGCGAATTCGAGTCGATGCGTGACTATGTTCGCGGAGACGAACTACGACCCCGGCCAGACGGCCGCGCAACTGCAAGCGACGAAGGACCAGGTCATCGGATACGCATCCGTGCTGGGAACGCCGAACGTGGAAGAAGATCGACCCACGCTACTTTGCCCATTTTGGCGCTCCCGATGAAGCCGGCTCGCGCATCGCGGATTAGCGGCGGCACCAGCTTCCACTTCACGTGCCGCTCGCGGCACAGTGATCAGTTTGTGTCCAATCCAGTCATAACCCAGCACCGTTTCTTTCTCATCGCGGACGGAGTGTCGTTACCGCCCGGCGAACTGAGGCAACCCCCTGCAACGTCAACCCGCGCCCGCCTGTCGGAGGCCGCCGTCCTCGAGTTTTCTGGCGACGGTCCCGGCTGGCTAAAACGTAACCGATTTGGAGCCCCCCGATGACCCGCAATTCCATCCGTGCCGCGCTGATCGCCGCTAGCCTGCTCGCCACCGCTGCCGCTACAGTCTCGACCATCGCCCAGGCCGACGTGATGGTGGGTGGTGCGGCGATGTTCCCAAGCAAGAACATTGTCGAGAATGCCGTCAATTCGGCCGATCACACCACGCTGGTCGCCGCCGTCAAGGCCGCTGGCTTGGTTGATACGCTCGCCAGCAAGGGGCCGTTCACGGTGTTTGCTCCTGTTAATTCCGCCTTTGCCGCTTTGCCTGCCGGCACAGTTGACAAGCTTTTGACAGCGGAGATGAAGCCCGACCTGACCAAAGTGCTGACCTATCACGTCGTGCCTGGCCGCATGACGTTCAATGACCTGAAGAAGAAGATCAAGCGCGGCGACGGCGCTGCCAAGCTGAAGACAGCGTCAGGCGGCACACTGGTTGCCATGCTGAACGGCCCCAACAACATCACCGTTAAGGACGAAAAGGGTGGCGTCGCCAACATCACGACCTACGACGTGATCCAGTCGAACGGCGTCATCCATTCCATTGACAAGGTCCTGCTGCCGAACTGAGGGCAGCCCTGATCTCGCATACCCCCGGGGCGCAAGGTCGTGACCCGGGGGTATGCAGTTGACGTGAAGCTCTACCGCATCATTGAGTTGTAACCGCTATCACAAGGTGGTTCTCGCCAGATCAGTCCGGGCGGCGCATAGTCATTACCTCGTGACGTGGCGAACTCGCCTTGCCAACGCTTGGGCAAGGGGCTCGCCCCCCTAATCGCGGAGGATGCCCTTGGCTACCGCCAGTTTGTCGCCTACCGAACGCCGGCGCCGTGAGGTTTTCGCTTCTGGCCATCGCCGCAAGTTTCTCGTCGTCGTCGATGAAACGCCCGAAGTCGAGAGCGCTCTGGCGTTCGCCGCCAATCGGGTGCGCCGCTCAGGTGGCTCGATCGCGTTGCTCTACGTGATTGAACCAGCCGAGTTCGAGCAATGGCTGGGCGTTCGCGACGTGTATATCGAAGAGCAACAGAACAAGGCCAAAGCGGTGTTCCGCCTGTTCCGCCGCAAGCTCAAGACCTATGGTTGCGAGGACGCCAATGTTGAAGATTTCATCCGCGAGGGCGCCAAGCCCGAGCAGATCCTTAAACTGATCGATGAAGACGGCGACATCGCTGTGTTGGTGCTGGGCGCGTCCACGGATCCCAAGGGACCAGGACCGCTGGTGACCTCACTGGCAACCGGCAAATTGGCCGGCAACTTTCCCATTCCAATCACCATTGTGCCAGGCACGCTGACGCCCGAAGAGATTGAAGGGCTGGCTTGAGGAACGTCGAACGATAATCGCAGCGAATGCATCGGCAAACCGGGTTGCGACCAAGTAGGGTGCGAAAGGCCTTCTTCAGGCCGTATCGCACCAGCCACGAGCCGGGGGCGCCTGCATCTGGTGCAATACGGCGAAAACGCCATTAGCACCCTACGCCGCCGCACAAGCGCACTCGAAGTGTTTCACTGGTTGTGTTGACTGTGCTTACGGCCGGTTATCTCGGCGCCTCGTGAACGTGGCAGCGCGTGCGCCGCTCAGGGAGCAAAATTGGTGCGCACCGGTAACGGAGGTTTAACCATAATCACATAGTGCTCCAACCGGCGATTGCGAATCGCCAGTTCAAGTTTGTATCGGAATGCGTCGTCGCGTCACGGCTCTGGTCCGCTACACTCCTCGCAAGGGGCGCGAAGTTCTGATGTATTCCCTGATCGACAGCGACCGTGTCCTGGAAGCGCCCGACGACGTTTTGGCAACGGAGCCCATGGCTTGGCCACGGAAGTATTGGCCAGAGAGTTGGCCCGCCTCGCCTGAGCGCTTGCTCAACAAGCGTCTGCTCAGCAAATTACTGCCGCCCGCTATAACCGCCATTGTCATTGTCGTCGCCCTCCTGGTGCTGAACGCGACCCTGCGCGAGGTCAAGTTCGCCCAAGTCTGGCTGGCGCTGACCAGCATTCCGCTCACGCATCTGGCGTTGTCGCTGCTGCTGGTTGCCGCCAGTTACATCTTCCTGACCGGCTATGATCAGCTGTGCCTGCTGTTCCTGGGCCGGCGTTTGCCATATCCGATCGTCGCGCTCGGCTCCTTCATCTCGTATGCCTTTGCCAATAATCTTGGCTTCGCGCTGCTGACAGGCGGCTCGGTGCGCTACCGTGTCTTCAGCCGGTACGGGGTCAGCACCTCCGACGTTGCCATCGTCACGGTGATGAGCGCCATCACCTTCATCCTGGCCGCCACCATGGTGGTCGGTTCTTGCTTGCTGTTGGCGCCGGACGCGTTAGCAGCCATGACCGGCTTCCCGACCGCGCTCAACGTGCTGGGTAATGACTGGATTGGACCCAAACTGATCACTGTGCCGCGAGCGGCACGTGAAGTGGAAGCTGGTGCCGCCGCTAATCCGCGATGCGCGAGCCGGCTTCATCGGGAGCGC
>JANNSA010000589.1:0-1969 GCA_031402115.1 Hyphomicrobiaceae bacterium
TGGACGACGCCATCAGCCACGCCGCGCGCGAGACGGGCCTGAGCGTCGTTGAGTACAGTGCCAGTAGCCGCTTTCCGGACGCGAGCGACGTTGCTGGCCAGCATGTGCATGTGATCGAGTTTGCGGGCGCAGTACCGTCGCCGGACCATCGCGCTGCCTTTGCTGCCGCCCTCGACACTCGCTTAATCGGTAACAACGAGGACTATCAGCGGCGCCGGGCGGGCGATATTGGACTAAAGCGGCCCGAGATTATCGCTGCGCCCGCAGGCACATTCGAGGCCTGGATGCGGTCACGCGGCAAACGCGGCGGCCAGCACAAGGTGCCGCGCATCATCAACGACGCTGCCGTTTTCGCCAGCCTGCTTGAGGCTGCGGCGAAGGGGATAAAGTGACAGAGCCACAGTAGCCGTCGACGTTGCTAACCCGCGTGGTCCCTACAAAGTAGGTGGGAGCCAATTACCGAGGCCACGACCTCGGCAGCGTCGGCCCCCGCGCTGGTGTTTATCGGCCCCGGGGTTATGCTGCCTATCGCACTCCGCAGCCCTGTCACAAAGTAGTATAGGGGAGAATCGGTAAATCACCTAACGACGTGGTGTATAAGGCGGGGTGGGTTTGCCTTGCAGCCATGACGACAACTGCGTCAGCCCATGAGCCGCCGATAGAGATCGCGTACCGGCATAGTAAAGCCAAGTGACTTGATATCGATATTGACTTCGACTTGCAGTAACACGGGCCGCCAGTCATTGGCGCGACTGAACAGTTCGATTTGGGGCGTATCCTGCGCCAGCATGGCATAGTCCTGCAGCGACGCGATCTGGCGGTAGGCAATCAGCTTTTCGTGCCGGTCAATGCGTTGTGTCGACGGCGACAGCACCTCGGCGAGGAACACCGGTTGCTCGCGCCAGAGTGGATCCCGGTCTGTTTCCGCGCATGAAACCATGACGTCGGGATAGTAAAAGGTCTCGGCGACTTCTGTCGCGATCCGCAACTTCATATCCGAGATGAAAGCTTGGCAGGGACTGGTAAGCCGCTGGAACAGCGTTGAGTAAAGCGCGCCCGCCACGAGGTTGTGTGCATCCGTACCGCCACTCATGGCGTAAACGACGCCATCCAGGAATTCATGCCGTACCGAACTCGCCTGTTCAAAGGCAAGATAGTCGTCACGGTTGACTTGGAATGTCCGGGCAGCAGCGCTCATCATCCCGTCTGGTTAGCACAATTGCCCGAGCCAGCCAATCTGGTGACCTGGCTCAGTTTTTGCTACGCTTGGCGCGTCACGGCCTGCAATCACCAATCCCATTTGCCATGCGCCAGCGGGCTAACAGAGCATTCCGATTACCGGGGTACCGCATCGAGCCGGGTTCAGCGGCCTGGATGCGGTCGGTGCGGAAATGCCGGAAGTCTTCGCGCAGCTCGCACCAGGCGACAACGACGCGGCTCAATTCGAAGTAACCCAGCGCCAACGGCCAGATCATCCGGTTGCTGATCGCGCCCGCGTTGTCGGCATAGTCGATCTCGACTTTTCGGCGCTCGCGGATGGCGTGCCGCAGCAGGCCGACGTCGATAGTTTCGCTCGGACCGGTCGACCGGCGCGGCACGTTCAACGCGCCATCCAGCAGCACGGGCCGCATGACCGCTGGCAGTACCGCGCCGACCTTGGCCAGGACATCGACGGCGGCGCGAGCCAGGCCGCGATCGGCGCGCGCTTCAACCCAGCGCATGCCGAGCAAAATTGCTTCGACCTCGTCGGCAGTGAACATCAACGGCGGCAGCGTGTAGCCGTCCTCAAGCACGTAGCCGATGCCAGCCTCGCCCCGGATCGGCACGCCCGACGCCATCAGTGTGGCGATGTCGCGGTAAATGGTACGGACGGAAACTTCCAGTTCAGCGGTGCCAACTGCCTGGCGCCCGCCTACAAGCGTTGCCTCGTCAACCTTTCGGTGGGTGGCAAGGATGCCGTGCAGGTGCG
>JANNSA010000590.1:0-10974 GCA_031402115.1 Hyphomicrobiaceae bacterium
GCCTGCTCCATGGCGATGTAGTTCCAGGCCGAACCGGCGCCCATGAAACGGCGCGCCTTGCGGTCGACCATGCTCTCCCACTCAATTTGAGGGGCGCCATGCACCTGACAGCGAAACCCAAGTTCCGCGTACTTCTCGGCCTTGACGATGCCAGATTTGCCTTCCCGCAATGACGCCGTCACGGACTCGGCGTTGTTGCCGATGCTCGATACGATGCCCATTCCCGTGACGACGACACGTCTCATTCGCGACAACCCTCATTCTGTTCCGCATGGCCAGACAGTGGGGCCCGAGCATCCGGGCCGTTACGCCGCTGGCGTCACGACCGCCGCAGCGGCATCCTCAAACAAGCCGACGCGCAGGTCCGTGGCCGTGTAGATCACATTGCCATCGGCTTTCATGACGCCATCGGCAATCGCCAGCTTCAATTTTCGCAGGATCACCCGCTTCATGTCGATGCAATACTCAATGTGTTTGACATCGGGCGTGACCATGCCCGTGAACTTGACCTCGCCGACGCCGAGCGCGCGGCCACGGCCGGTGGCGCCTAGCCAGCCGAGGTAAAAGCCCGTCAACTGCCACAGCGCGTCAAGTCCCAGGCAACCCGGCATAACCGGATCACCCTTGAAGTGGCACGAGAAATACCAATGATCAGGCTTCACCGCATATTCGGCAACGATCTGGCCCTTGCTCGCAACGCCGCCGGTTTCGGTGATGTGCGAAATTCGGTCAAACATCAGCATCGGCGGCAATGGCAATTGCGCATTGCCGCAGCCGAACAGTTCGCCGCGCCCGCACGACAGCAGAGATTCGTATTCGTAGCTTGATGGACGTTCCGCCATAGCGACCGTTTCATGTCCTGTTGCGCCACTGCCCGACCGCCATTGGCCCACCGCGGCTGGCCGAGAGGGTGCGCGATTGCTGCCGTAACCATCTTGTCGAGCTACCTAACACAGTCATTCCCGATCAGAAACACTCTCACGCAGTTGTCAGGGGGCGCCGCGTAAGCATGTGGGCAAATAGGCGCGCACGCCGCAGTTGCCGATCCTTGATCGCCGCACTATCCTGCCGGCATTGTCGATCTAACTGGATCAGCCAAAGTCACTGCGGCGCTCGTCGAATCGGCTGCCGGACAACTCAAAATGCGAGCAAGGACAATACCTTGACCAAGCCGCTGCAGACCCATCCCACAGACCGCGTGCGTGATTTGCTGCGGGATGCGAGCTTACGCCCGACCGTACAACGGATGGCGCTCGCCACCTTGCTGTTCGACGGCCGCGACCGGCATGTGACGGCAGAAATGCTGCATGAAGAGGCACGTTCGCTCGGCATCCGCGTATCGGTTGCGACAATCTACAACACGCTGCATCAGTTCACTGAGGCTAGGCTGCTCGGCGCCGTCGCCGTCGATGGCTCGAAAACCTACTTCGACACCAACACCTCTGATCATCACCATTTCTATTGCAATACCGATGGCCGATTGGTCGACATTCCCGGCACCGAGATGCAGGTGGTAGGGCTGCCAGAACCACCGCCCGGCATGCAGATCGAGCGTGTTGAGGTGATCGTACGCATGGGCCGCAAGCCGCGCGCCTGAAGCGCCCGGCCAAGCCGGTGGCCTGAGCGGGTTTGGCCACGTGGACAGCGACCGCTATACTGCGAGTAATCCTAGTCCCGGGGCATCTTGGCCCTGGATGAGCCATAACAGCCCGTAGCGGAATGTGTCCCCCGTCATGACCAACGCTGTTTGGCAGCCGGCGCCCGGCATCCGCACCCGAGCGTTGATTGGCGTCTATGCCAGCACGGCGGCAACCGGCTTGGCATGGGGCACGCTGGTGCCGCTGATGCCGCTGATCCTCGACAGCCAAGGCTATTCGGATACGGCCATCGGCATCAATGCCGCTATGCCCGTGTTGGCGGTACTGACTATCGGCCCGTTCATGGGCACGATCCTGCGCCGCGTCGGCCTAACAGTCGCGCTGTACGGTGGCATCGCGGTGGTTGTGCTGGCACTGTTGCTGCTGGCTGTGCCGCAGCCTTACGCCATGAGCTTGGTGCTGCGCTATCTGATCGGCATGGGCGGAGGGCTGCACTGGATCCTGTCGGAAACCTGGATCAACACCTGCGCGCCACCAGAGCGGCGCGGCTTTTTCGTGGGCATTTACGGCTCAATGTTCACGTCGGGCTTCGTCTTTGGGCCCTTGCTGGTTGCCGTGCTCGACATCAATGGCGTCTGGCCGTTCGTGGTAATCGCCGCCATGGTCGCCGCCGCGGGAATTGTGCTTTGGTCGGTTGCTGACAGCCTGCCGCCAATCACACCATCGCAAGACATGATCCATTGGCGGCCCTTGTTGGCTGCGCCGGTGTTATTCATCGGTGTCTGCGCCGCAGGCCTGCTCGATTCAGCGCTTTGGGCGTTGTTCCCCTTGTTCGCCACGGGCATGGGCGCAACGGCGGCTTATGCGCTTGGACTGACCGCCATCCTCAATACCGGCACTGTTGGCTCACAGATGGCGCTCGGCCTGATCGTCGACCGGATTGGTGCACGCCTGATGATGTTGATGAGCGCCGCCGTGCTCGTTGCGTGCGCCGCATTGTTGCCGTTTGTGTTCGCAACGCCCGCACTGCTGCTGCCCGTGCTGTTCGTGTTCGGCGCCACATCGGGTAGTCTTTACACGGTGCCAATGACGGAAATGGGCGAGCGATTTCAGGGCGCGCACCTGGCCGGCGCCAACGCCCTGTTCGTCATGATCTACAGTCTGGGCGGCTTGTTTGGACCGCCAATATCCGGCGCTGCCATGGATTTCGCCGGGCCAATGGCCCTCAGCACCTATATCATCGTCATCGGACTCGTATTCCTGGCCATCGCCGTGCCAGCCACGCTTTTCGCTCGCCGCCCGCTTGTGCGGTAACGGTGGATCACGGCTGCTCTGCCACCTGTCCGCCATCCGAATCAGCCTAGACAACCGAATCAGCGGTGATTCCGGCGGGGCATGATTATGGGTGCGGCAGCACGGCGCATGACGATCGAGGCGGACGACACGTCCAATCAGACGCATGTGCTTGGTGTTGCCTGTTCGGTGCGTGGCCTTGAGTGGAAGAACCGGCTCGATGCCGCCGGCGTCAATCTCGCCACCGCCATTTGCCAGCAGCACGGTTTGAATGACACGCTTGGCCGCGTCATGACGGCGCGTGGCGCCACGCTCGACACCATTCAAGTGCTACTGTCGCCAAGCCTGAAGTCGCTGATGCCCGATCCGAGCACGCTGGCGGACATGGATAAAGCAGCGGCGCGCATCGCCGATGCTGTGGTCCGCGGCGAGGCCGTTGCCATCTTTGGCGATTATGACGTGGATGGCGCCTGCTCGTCAGCACTGCTGGCGCGCTTCCTGACTGAACACGGCCTGACGACGCGCATCTATATCCCTGACCGCATTGCCGAGGGCTATGGCCCTAACCCACAAGCCATCGCGCAATTGGTGCGCGAAGGCGCGCAACTGATTGTTACGGTCGACTGCGGCAGCACCAGCCATGTGGCGTTGGCGGCAGCAGCAAAGGAAAAGCAGTCGCCGGTGGATGTGGTCGTGCTCGATCACCATCAGACCGACGAGAATCTGCCGGCCGTCCACGCTGTCGTCAATCCCAACCGGCAAGACGATCTGTCGGGGCTCGGGCATCTGTGCGCGGCGGGTGTGGTGTTCATGACGCTGGTCGCCGTGGCACGCCGTTTAAAAGAGATTGGCCACGCCGGACCCGCACCGGATCTGCTCAGCTATCTCGACATGGTTGCGCTGGCGACTGTGTGCGATGTGGTGCCGTTGCTGGGTCTCAACCGCGCCTTTGTGACCAAGGGTCTGCAGGTCATGCGCGCGCGCCGCAACACCGGCTTGCGCGCGCTCGCTGACGCTGCCGGCCTCAACACCGCGCCGACGCCCTATCATCTCGGCTATCTACTCGGACCGCGCATCAATGCTGGCGGTCGCATCGGCGACGCCGCACTGGGCGCCAAGCTGCTGACCACCCATGACGATATCGAGGCGGTGAAGATGGCGGCGACGCTGGACCGGCTCAACCGTGAGCGCAAGACCATGGAAACCGCGATCCTGGAAGAGGCCTTGGCGCGCGCCGACGCTGAACTGGAGGTCAATCCGGATCTGGCGGTGCTGATCACGGGCTCCAAGGAATGGCACAAGGGCCTGGTCGGGTTGGTTGCCAGCCGGCTGACCGAGCGCTTCCGGCGGCCTTCCTGCGTCATCGCTTGGAATGACAAGGGCGAGGGCACCGGCTCACTGCGTTCCATCGCTGGTGTCGACATTGGCGGCGCCGTGCGCGCGGCGGTGGCCGCCGAACTGCTGATCAAGGGCGGCGGTCACGCGATGGCTGCCGGCCTGACTGTTGCCGAGGCGCGATTGCCGGAACTGACGGCCTTCCTCAGCGAGCGGCTGGCCGCGACGGTAGCGCGCTCGCGCGAGGGCGAGAGCCTAGCCCTCGATGGCGCGCTGACGGCCGCCAGCGCGACGCCACAGTTTCTGGAGCAGCTCGATCAGGCCGGCCCGTTCGGCCAGGGCAATCCGACACCACGTTTCGTGTTCCCGGCGCATCGCGTCCGCGCCGTCCGCATCATGGGCGCGGTGCATCTACGCTGCACCTTCGAGAGTGCCGATGGCGCGCGCGTCGAGGGCGTGGCGTTCCGCGCCATTGGCTCACCGCTTGGCGACCTGCTGCAGGCCTCGCTCAACGGCCTGCCGATCCACATCGCCGGCTCGCTGCGGCGCGACACCTGGAACGGCCGTGAGCGCATTGAAATGATGATCGACGACGCCGCCGATCCGAGGAAGCAAGGGCGGGTGTGAGTGCCTGCTATGTCGCGGTGACCCGTGGCTTGCCCCTAGAGTACGATAAGATTCTCGACTGCCAGCGTCCGAGGCCCGTGATGAGTATCTCCCCGTTCCACCTCGCGACCCTATCCGGCAAGCCGCGCGCCCGAGCCCTCGGCTTGACTTTTGATGGCGAAGCCGGGCCGCTCAATGCCATCACCGATGTGGCTGGTCTCACAGTCGGCTACGCCACGCTGGTTGCTGGCGACGGCAAGCTGGCGGTCGGTGTTGGGCCCGTGCGCACCGGCGTCACAGCGATTATGCCGCTTGGAGCGGCTGGCGTCGGCACCGCCTGCGCCGCTGGCCTGCACTCGTTCAACGGCAATGGCGAAATGACCGGGGCCGCCTGGATCGAAGAATCCGGTAGCCTCAACACGCCGATCCTGATCAGCAACACGCATGCGGTCGGTCCTTGCCATCGCGGCGTCATTGACTGGATCGTTCGCAACCGGCCGGATGCTGCCACGGAATGGCTACTGCCGGTGGTGGGCGAGACCTGGGACGGCTACCTCAACGACATCAACGGCGCGCATGTCACGCCGCAGCTGGCCATACAGGCCCTCGACAACGCCAGCGGCGGCGCGATCGAGGAGGGCTCCATCGGCGGCGGCACGGGCATGAACTGCTATGGCTTCAAAGGCGGCAACGGCACAGCCTCGCGGCTTGTCAACTGGGGCGACCGCACCTATACGGTCGGCGTTTTCCTGCAGACCAATTTCGGCGCCCGGCATGAGCTGACGGTGGCCGGCGTCAAACTTGGCCGCGAACTCAGCGGCGACAACCCAATGGAAGATTTCTTCCACGGCAAGGCCGTTGGCGCCGGCTCCTGCATTGGCATCGTCGCCACGGACGCGCCCTTGCTGCCGGGCCAGTGCAAGGCGCTGGCGCGCCGCATGCCGCTCGGCCTGGCGCGCACCGGCACGACCGGCTCGCACTTCTCTGGCGACATTTTCCTGGCGCTGTCAGTGGCTAATGCGGGCGCGTTGGACAGCAGCTTCCCCGATGGACCACCCTCAGATGCCGGCAACCGGCACATAGAGTTCGTGCCCTGGGGTCACATCAATGCGTTGTACGCCGCAGTTGTGCACGCAACAGAAGAAGCTGTGCTGAACGCACTCGTCGCCAATGCGGAAATGACCGGCCGCGACGGCAACCGTTCGCCGGCCCTGCCGCATGACGCCGTGCGCCGCGCTGTGGCTTGAAAGGGCTCTGACCCTGCCATGTTACGGCAAAGCTTGCCAGATGCCCGAACCAACAGGTATAACAGGTGCACGAGGTTGATCGCGCCGGATCAGACGCTTCCCAACATTTCGGGGTTGCGGCTTGAGTGCAGCACAACTGTACATTGCCGTTACGATCGTGAGTCTCGCGCTATGGCAGCATCACGGCGGGTTGTCGGCCGGTATATTCGCGTGGCCACGACCAGCCTGACTTGACAGAATTCTCGCAGTTGGTGCCGAAGGGACCCTTGTCCCTCCCCGTGCTCCGGCGGCGACATCGGAACGCCACCGCCACCGCACAGGTGGTTTGAGGCGGATTGTGTGAACCGGGCGGTTGTCTGCAAAGGCGCCGCCTTCGTCGGAAACCAAGACCATGAACCTGAACGGCAACGCGCACGATGCTCTGGACACTGTCCAGCGTCGGCGCCTTGGCGCATGCCTGCGGGCGCGCCAGCCGGGGCTCCTGGTCATTACGCGCCCATTCCGCGCGGCCACTTTCAGACATCCGGACGTGCGGGCCAATTGGCCTAGCGGACGGCCAGGAGGCGGCTCGTTGGACCCGGCGCGGAGGATCATCTTCCATGCCCAACGACAAAATGCTGATCGACGCGACTCACCCGGAAGAAACTCGGGTTGTTGTCCTCAAGAATAACCGGGTCGATGAATTCGACTACGAATCGGCCGCCAAGAAGCTGCTGCGTGGCAATATCTATCTGGCCAAGGTAACGCGAGTGGAGCCGTCGCTGCAGGCGGCCTTCATCGACTATGGCGGCAACCGCCACGGCTTTCTGGCCTTCAACGAAATCCATCCGGACTATTACCAGATCCCGGTCGCTGACCGGCAAGCGCTGCTGGAGGCAGAGGCTGAAGCGGCGGCGCAGGCTGAAGCTGACGCTGACGCTGCCGAGGAGGCCGCCCGCAAGCGCCGCGCCGCCAAAGTGCCGGCCGCCGCTGCTGCTGACAGTGACGACGATGACGACGAAGCTGACAGCGACGCTGATGATATCGAGGAGATTGGTGGCGTTGACGAAACCGGCGGTAGCGCCGCGTCGTGGGCAGAGGACGTCGAGGAGAGCGGCGCTGAAGGTACCGCGTTAGAACAATCGGCCGAACACCGGTTTGCCGACATCGAGCCCGTTGCCGATGGCGACCGGTTCCAGCCGGCACTGCCTGTATCGCGGTACGATGACGACGCTGTTGTGCGCTCCGGCGGCATTGAGGCTGCTGAAACGAACTTTCTCGACGGCGGCGAGAACGGTCTCACGCACCTCGAAGCCAGCAACCTGGACGCTGCCGATGATACCGAGGAAGCCGACACTGACGGTCTGCATGGCGGACGCTTGGACCCCGATAGCTTCGACAGCGAGAGCGAGCAAGCTCTGGGCGACAGCGCCGAGAACATCGAGTCAGTTGGCGCGGAAGATGCCGCCGAGGAAGTGCCGGTACGCCGGCCACGGCGGTTGCGCTCCTACAAGATCCAGGAAGTCGTGCGCCGCCGTCAGATCATGCTGGTGCAGGTCGTCAAAGAAGAGCGCGGCAACAAAGGCGCGGCGCTGACGACGTATTTGTCCTTAGCTGGCCGTTACACCGTGCTGATGCCCAACACCGGCCGTGGTGGTGGCATCTCGCGCAAGATCACCAATTCCGCCGACCGCAAGCGTCTAAAGGAGATCGCCCAGGAGCTGGAGATCCCTGATGGTATGGGCTTGATCGTGCGCACCGCCGGCGCCTCGCGCACCAAAGCCGAGGTCAAGCGCGACTTCGAGTATCTGCTGCGGCTGTGGGAGAACGTCCGCGACCTGACGCTGCAATCGACGGCGCCAGCGCTGGTCTACGAAGAAGGCAATCTGATCAAGCGGTCGATTCGCGATCTCTACAGCAAGGAGATCGACAAGGTCATCGTGGCGGGCGAAGGCGCCTACCGCGACGCCAAGGAATTCATGCGCATGATCATGCCGAGCCATGCGCAGAACGTGATCCCGTACCAGTCACCCGAACCCTTGTTCGTGCACTTCCAAATCGAACGCCAGCTCAATGCCATGTACAGCCCGACCGTGACGCTGAAGTCCGGTGGCTACATTGTGCTCAACCAGACCGAGGCGCTGGTCGCCATCGACGTCAACTCCGGCCGCTCGACGCGTGAACACAATATCGAGGATACGGCGCTCGCCACTAATCTGGAGGCCTGCGACGAGGTGGCCCGGCAGCTACGGCTGCGCGATCTGGCCGGACTTATTGTCATTGACTTCATCGACATGGAAGAGCGGCGCAACAATCGCAATGTCGAACGCCGGCTGAAGGACGCGCTGAAGAACGACCGTGCCCGCATCCAGGTTGGCCGCATCAGCCATTTCGGCCTGATGGAGATGTCGCGTCAGCGCTTGCGCACTGGCATCGTCGAGGGCTCTACCTCACAGTGCCCGCACTGCTCTGGCACAGGCGTGATCCGTTCAGTCGAGTCGGTGGCGCTCGCCGTGCTGCGCAGCCTCGAGGATACGCTAGCTGCTGGCCGCCGCCGCAATCTCGCGGCCGTCGCCTCGGTGGAGTGTGCGCTGTACCTGCTCAACCACAAGCGCGACTACATCCGCGACATTGAGGACCGCTACGGCGTCAAGATCACGGTGACGGCCGATGACACGATGCACGGAGCCACCTTCCGCGTCGATCTGGGCGAGGAACGTAACGATGCCAAGCCGGTGCGGTCGTCGCAGCCGATCCATGCCATCGCTGAAGCTGAAATCGAGCATGCTAATCTGGTTGACGATAGCGAATTCCCGATCGATGTGCCCAACGAGATCGATGAGATCGAAGACGTCGAGGACGATGAGCCGAGCGCACGCGAAGGTGCTCGCGTCGGCCGTAACAGCAGTAGCCGGGGTGATGGCGGCCGGCGCGAGGGTGGCCGGCGTGAGGGCGGCCGCAGCGAAGGACGCCGGGCTGACAGCAATCGCGCCGATACGCACAAGTCTGACGGAAAGACTGACGGCGCCCGGGCTGATGGCGCCCGCAGCGAGCAGCCGCGCGCTGAGGGCGAAACCGAGGGCGAAGCACGCACTGGCCGTCGCCGTCGTCGCCGGCGGGGTCGTGGTGACCGCGACGAAGGGGTAATCGGCGAGCCTTTGAACGGTGATGCCGGCGCTATGGATTTAGCTGCGGCCACAGCAGCGAATGGGGACAGCGAAGCCGATGAGACGACTGACACAGGCGACGATGTCGAAGGTTTGATTGGAGCCGGTGGCGAAACCGGCCCGAACGGTGAGCGCTCGGAAAGTGAACGCAGCCGCCGGCGCCGGCGCGGCCGCCGTGGTGGCCGCCGCAACCGCGCGGATGGCACGGGACGCGAAACCAACGGCGTCGAGGGTGCTCTGCTTGATCCGATTGAAGGCAGCGACGGTACCGCCAAGCGCGACGATGAACAGCTTGGCCAGCAGCCTCGGGATAACTATTACGGCGATCAGCCGGCCTACGCCCGGCCAGCGGAACCGGCGGTGCGGACTGCCAGCACCACCGCTAACGACGACCGTGGCGACCAGCCGGGTGAAGTCGTGCCCGGCAGCAGCCTGATCCGGCAATGGGCGGCCGAAGCAACGCACGATGCCGCCAAGCTCGCTGCCAGCGTCGCCAACACTGTCAGCAGCGGCCTAGCCGAGGCATCACGCTGGAACACCCCGACCAACACAAGCAGCGCCCCGCACAACGATGATCTAAGCCCACCGGTGACTCCGCCAGTGCCGGAAGTGCCAGCGGGACCACCGAAAAAGGGCTGGTGGCAGCGCCAGTTCTCGGGCGACTGAGCGGGAGTTCCGGCACCGTGCTGCGGCTGCACCATTATCGCTTATGTCCGCTGTCGCGAACGGCACGCATGCTGCTGGCGGAGCTGAAGCTGGAGTTCGCGCTGGAAGAAGAGCGGCCGTGGGAATGGCGGCCGCAATTCGCCGCCATCAATCCCGCCGGTGAGCTGCCTGTGCTGATTGACGAGGCGCGCGAGGCGGTGCGGGTCTGCGGCAGCTATGCCGTACTGGAGCATCTGGCGGATGCGCATCCGCGCGGGCCGGTGCTGGCGCAGGACCCGGTTGATCGGGCCGAAATTCGGCGGCTTGTCGACTGGTTCCACGGCAAATGCCTGCGCGACGTCACCAGCCCGTTGCTCGAAAGCAAGGTCTACGAACGCTTCCGCTCGGCGGCTGCTGGTGGCGGTGCGCCTGACCCTGAACAGCAGCGTTCGATGCGTGCCAATCTGCGCTATCATTTGCGCTATCTTGACCACATTGCTGAGCAGCGAAACTGGTTGGCCGGATCCGAATTGAGTGCCGCCGACTTCGCTGCAGCTGCGCATATTTCCGTACTCGACTATCTCGGAGAGATCAGCTGGGAGGACGCCGTGCACGCCCGCACCTGGTACGCGCGCATGAAGTCTCGACCGGCAATGCGCGCCGTGCTGGCCGACCGCGTACCAGGCGCTGCAAGCCCACCGGCTCACTATGCCGACCCTGATTTCTGACGCTGCGCGGCTGGTGCCGGCGCTCAAGGCCCGGGCCGCCGAAGCTGGCTTTGCCGCTTGTGGCATCACCAGCACGGCCGCAATCCCGACGGCCGGCGAACGGCTGTATGCCTTCCTGGGCGCTGGCCATCATGGCGACATGGACTGGTTGGCCGGCACCGCCGAACGCCGCGCCGATCCGCGCGCGCTGTGGCCAGAAGCGCGTTCAGCCGTTGTGCTAGCGCAAAGCTACGCGCCCGCCCATGACCCGCTTGCGGTGCTGGCTGAGCCGGAGCGCGCTGCGATCTCCTGCTACGCACAGCGCCGTGACTATCACGACACGATGAAGCCAGCACTGAAGCGCCTGGCCAGCTGGTTTTCTGAGGTGGCCGCGGCC
>JANNSA010000591.1:0-2972 GCA_031402115.1 Hyphomicrobiaceae bacterium
CCAGGGGAGCCCGGCAGGACTTCAACGCGCCCGTTGGGGGCAGGCGCAAGTGCCCGGCGTTGTGCCTGGGCACGCGAAGGTGTTCAAGGGAGGGAGCAAACCTTCGCCGCTGTCCGTCACAGCTGCCTAATCATCAGACAAGAAGAGCTCGCGCGCAACCTGCACATCGAAGAACTGCCATGCGCAAAACGCATGTCTTTACCGCGAGCCTTCTGTTCCGCTCGCGTCATCAGGTTACCTACGGCGTATCTCAAAATGTGATCACGGTTCATTTTGCTCTGAATTACTTTGCTCAAAGAAGTGCCATTGCCCAACTCGAGTACCGGAACAGATGGCGCGGATGTCCTGTTCCATCGCAACACTTGCATGGACACGAAGCACTCTTGGAGGGCAATTCCTGCGGCTCGAATGAACCACCCAAGCGACCGCACCGGCGCACCCCCTTCCCCCTCTTGCATTGACCCGTTACAAGCGCGGCAGCCGCTTCGCCTTGGCCGATTCCTGTCGGGGCGCAAGCAAGCGGCCAACCCTTACCTGCATCCGTTGGCAGTGAGTGAGAGGACGAGCATGAGCACTGAGATTACGCTGACGTTTCCTGATGGCGCCAAGCGGCCGGCCAAGCGCGGCGCCACCGGCCTGGATGTCGCCAAGTCGATTTCACCGTCATTGGCCAAGCGCACCGTCGCCATGGCGGTCAATGGTGTGCTCGCCGATTTGAGTGACCAGATCCAAGCCGATGCCGCCATCAAGTTCATCGCCCGCTCTGATCCGGAAGCCCTCGAACTGATCCGGCACGATGCCGCGCATGTGCTGGCGGAAGCCGTGCAAGAGATGTGGCCGGGCACGCAAGTGACGATCGGCCCGGTGATCGAGGGGGGCTTCTTCTACGATTTTGCCAAGACCGATCCCTTCGTGCCGGACGACCTGCCGCGCATCGAAGCCAAGATGCGCGAGATCATCAAGCGCAACGCACCGTTCACGAAGGAAGTCTGGTCGCGGGACAAGGCCAAAGCGTTCTTCACCGACAAAGGCGAGACCTTCAAGATCGAGCTGGTCGACGCGATCCCGGCCGATCAGGAGCTGAAGATGTACAGCCAGGGCGGCTGGACCGATTTGTGCCGTGGCCCGCACATGCCAACGGTTGGCGGTGTCGGCACGTCTTTCAAGCTAATGAAGATTGCCGGCGCCTATTGGCGTGGCGACTCGACCAAGCCAATGCTGCAGCGCTTGTATGGCACCGCTTACGCCAGCGACGCCGAACTGGCGGGCCACCTGAAGCAATTGGAGGAGGCAGAGAAGCGCGACCACCGCAAGCTCGGCCGCGAGATGAACCTGTTCCATTTCCAGGACGACGCGCCGGGCACGGTGTTCTGGCACCCGAAGGGCTGGACCCTGTTCCAGACGCTGATCGGCTATATGCGGCGGCGCCAGGAAGCAGAAGGCTATCAGGAGGTTAACTCCCCGCAATTGCTAGACAAATCTCTGTGGGAAACGTCTGGACATTGGGAGGCATACCACGAGCATATGTTCGTGACCCAAACCGAGGACGAACGCGTCTTTGCCTTGAAGCCGATGAACTGCCCAGGCCACGTGCAGATCTTCAAGCACGGCCTGAAGAGTTATAAGGAACTACCAATCAAGATCGCCGAGTTCGGCTGCGTGCACCGCTATGAGCCATCGGGCGCGCTACACGGGCTGATGCGCGTGCGTGCCTTTACCCAGGACGACGCACACATCTTCTGCACCGAGGATCAGATTGAGGCGCAGAGCCTTGAGATCAATGACTTCATGTTGTCGATCTACAAGGATTACGGCTTCGACGACGTGCACGTCAAGCTGGCGACGCGGCCCGAGAAGCGGGTCGGTGACGACGCCTTGTGGGACAAGGCGGAAACCGCCATGAAGCGCGTACTGGAGAAGGTTGGCCAGGGTTCAAACCGCGTCAAGACTTCCATCGCCGAGGGCGAGGGCGCGTTCTACGGGCCAAAGTTTGAGTACCATCTGAAGGACGCGATCGGCCGCACATGGCAATGCGGCACCAACCAGGTCGACTTCAATCTGCCGGGCCGGTTCGGGGCGTTCTACATCGGCGCCGACAGTGGCAAACACGTGCCGGTGATGTTGCACCGGGCGATGTTCGGCTCGCTGGAACGCTTCATGGGCATACTGATCGAGAACACGGCGGGGCACATGCCCTTGTGGCTCGCCCCCGTGCAGGCAGTAGTCGCCACCATTGTCTCCGACGCCGACACCTATGCCAAAGAGGTGCTGGTAGAACTGCGTGCGGCGGGCATCCGCGCCGAGGCCGACATCCGCAACGAGAAGATCAACCTCAAGGTGCGCGAACATTCGCTCGCTAAGGTACCGGTGATGCTGGTGGTCGGCAAACGCGAGGCCGAGGAACAGCAGGTTTCAATTCGGCGCTTCGGCTCGCAGGAGCAGACGGTGCTGGGTCTCGACGCGGCCATCGCCATGCTGCTGAAGGAGGCAGTGCCGCCCGACCAGGCGCGGCGGCGGAGCCCGTGACCGGGTGCGGTTTTGGTATCGGGCGGAACACGGACTACGGCCGTAGTCCGCCTTGCACGAGCGGCGTTCGAGATCAGACGTGGAGCCACCGCCAGCATGTGCCTTGGACCGGCGGATTACGGCTAAGTTGGCCTAACCTGTGCTCAGGCGCACCATCGACCCACCAGCGCTGTCACGCCGCGTCGTGTTCGGCGGGGTAGAAGTCCGGATCGAGGATCTGGTCGACTGTGAACGGGCACGTCGGAGGGAACACGCGGGGAACGAGGCCCGTTTCACGCGCCGCTGCGAGCAGCCCACCGCGATACTTCTTGATAGCGAACTCACGCATATAGGGATCAAGACTCGGGCTGTCTGCGACAATTTCTGCGACCATGCTGCGCTGTTCGATCAGCGTTTCGCGCCAGCTGGAGCCGCGAAGCCCCGGCTGATACTGCCACTTCAGCAGA
>JANNSA010000592.1:0-1799 GCA_031402115.1 Hyphomicrobiaceae bacterium
AAGCTTGTAGACGACTACAAGCCGACCCGTGATGCTGCGAGCCAAACCGCCGCCAATGTTTGGTCAGCCCTGCAGCTCGCTGGTGAAGAGGTTCTCAAGGGCTTCGAGCGGGTTCGCAAAACGCTATGAAAATGGGCCTCAAGACCTGCTATCGGCTACGCTTTGCGAACCCGCTAATTTCAGCTCCCATGCTGACGCCCCTCCCTGCACGCGGATGGAATGGAGCTCCTCGGCATCTGCTGATCGAAATGGGGCATACCTAAAATGAAATGGTCGTGGCGAATCGGCCGCATCGCCGGCATTGATGTCTATGTACATGCGACATTTCTACTACTGCTGGCCTGGGTCGCCATCTCGCACTATCTGGAGAATCAGCGCCTTGCCGACGCGGCCTATGGGCTGTTCTTTATCATCACGCTGTTCGGCATTGTCGTGCTGCATGAACTGGGACATGCCCTGACAGCCCGCCGATTTGGCATTCGCACCCGCGACATCACCCTCCTGCCGATTGGCGGGCTGGCACGATTGGAACGCATGCCAGAAGCTCCCAGGCAAGAACTCCTGGTGGCGCTGGCGGGTCCAGCGGTCAACGTGGCCCTGGCTGGCATGTTGTTGGCGATCCTCGCGTTCACCAGCGAGCTGGTGGCCTTAAACGACGTGAAATTGGTGGGCGGTTCATTCCTGGCAAACCTGGTGTTCGTGAACGTGGCACTCGCCGTCTTCAATATGCTTCCCGCGTTCCCGATGGATGGCGGACGTGTGCTGCGCGCCTGTCTCGCCATGCGGATGGACTACGTCCGCGCGACACAAGTGGCAGCCAACATCGGACAGGCGCTGGCCCTGATGCTGGGCTTCCTTGGGCTGTTCTCCAATAATCCGTTTTTGGTCTTCATCGCACTGTTTGTCTGGATGGGTGCGGCTCAGGAAGCGAGCATGGTCCAGATGAAGGCGGCCCTGGCCTTCGATCGCCTGTTCAAAGATGAGGTGACACCCGGCGACAAGAGCGTGCTCGACGCGGTGCTGGCCGACGCCCAAAAGCTCCGCGTCCAAATCAGCACCAGCGACCAACGGAAGCTCGATGAGTATCTCGATTCGGTCCGCGACGTCGAGAAGCGGATCGAAAACGCCGGCCAGCGCGGCGAATTGCAAGGCTGGCGGCCAACGCTCGATAAGCCGAACATGGCCAGGCCCGCCGACGGAATTCCGCAGGACATTGGCGAGCACATGCGGCTGATGTGTGACCTGATGATTCTCGGCTTCCAGACCGATACGATTCGCATCGCGACGCTCAAACTCAACAACGATCACTCAGCCTTGCGCTTCCCCAATTTGCCCTCGACGCAGCAAATGGGACACGGCATTGACTACATGATCCACCACTTGCTGTCGCATTCCGACGGCGACGATTGGCTCAAGGTCAACCAATTCTTCGTCGAGCAGGTCGCCTATCTCACGCGCCGGCTCGCAGCCATCCAGGAAGGCTCGCGCACGCTGCTCAACAACACCATGCTGCTCTTCACCTCCAGCATGATGGCCGGCGCCCGGCACGACAACGATCAATTGCCTGTCGTCGTTCTCGGCGGTGCCGGCGGCCGCGTACTCGACTACAGCGGCAAATCCGAACGGCAAATGTGCCGGCTGTTCCTCTCCATGATGGACAAGATGAACGTGCGCCAGAAGACCTTTGGCGATGCAACCGCGCCCCTTTGATGAAGTGTAGAAACCGCCGAAGCGACACGACCAGCGTCATTTGCCCGGTCTGGCTACCGACCGACAGCGTGTCCCCGAGCGCGTGTTTG
>JANNSA010000593.1:0-8060 GCA_031402115.1 Hyphomicrobiaceae bacterium
CCCAAGCGGCGGCCTGCGGCACGGATTATGTAATCCAGGAGGGCGATAGCCTCGCCAAGATCGCCAGTGAGGCTTACGGCAAGCCGGCCAATTGGACGATCATCTACTACGCCAATCAGGACCGGCTCGGCGCCAACGCCACGCTGCTGGTGCCGGGCTTGGCGATCCGCATCCCGTGCGTCGCCGGCACAGCGCCCGCGCTGCCGAGCCTGGCGACCACGCCAGCAACGGCCGCTACCGCCCAGTCCCCGAGCACGGAATTCTCGCCGCAGATCAAGCGCATCGAGTTTCTGACTGCCGACGACTTCGCGCCTTATACGACACGGACGCTGCCGAATGGCGGCCTATTCACCGAACTAGTGACCGCTGCCATGACTGAGTTGAAGAAGGATTCCGGCGACGCTTTCACATTCCAGGTGTCGTGGGTCAATGACTGGTCCGCCCACCTCAATCCGCTGCTGTTGACGCGCGCCTTTGACATGGGTTTCCCTTGGTCCAAGCCGAACTGCGACGATTTCGTCAATCTTGACGACAACAGCAAGATGCGCTGCCAGAAATTCTTTTTCTCCGAGCCATTAATGGAAGAGCCGACCTTGGTCTTTGTCCGCAAGGACTCGACCATGACGTTCACCACCGACAACGAAATGGTGGGTAAGACCATTTGCCGGCCGATCGGATACTATGTCTTTGATCTCGATGCGAATGGCCGCTTCTGGCTGCGCGATAACAAAGTGACGCTGCTCAATCCGCAGACCATCGACGACTGCATGAAAATGCTGATGGATGGCCGTGTCGACGCCGTGCCAATCACGGAACTGCCAGGCCGCTCCTCGCTCGTTGCACTCGGCCTGACCGATCAGGTGAAGATGCTGGAGCGTCCCACCTTGATCGGATCCATGAACGTGCTGGTGGCCAAGACCCACCCGAATGCGCGGGCGTTGATCCACTATATCAATAGCGCCATAAAGAAACTGCGCGAGTCGGGCGAATACGATCGCATTGTTGATCGCCAGATGCAGGCGTATTTCGACATGCTGGAAGAGCAGCAGCGCAAGAAGCCAGCGTCGGCGCCTGCCGCTCCGACGGCGGAAAAGAAGCCAGCGGATGCGCCCGCTACCGCGACCGCCGACAAGGCCGCCACGTCGAATTGACGGACGGCCGCCGATCCTCATGAAGAATGGGCAGAGGAGGCACGATGTCCCTTGCCCCGTACGTCACGGGGAGAGGGGGCGGAGCTGCGCGCTTGCGTGTAAGTCGCGTATCGGCTTGAAGGGTGCTCTTTGACGCGCGGCGTGAAGCGAGCAGGTCTATGCTGAGAATTGCGGTCGTGGGGGCGGCGGGGCGGATGGGGCAGGCGCTCATCACCGCCATTGCTGCCAATGCCAATTGCCGGCTGACGGGTGCGCTGGAGCGTGCGGGCGCGCCTGTGCTCGGCAAGGATGCCGGCCAAAATGCTGGACTGGAACCACTTGGCTGCGCGATCACGGATCTGCCAGATATGGCGTTCGGCAATGCTGATGCGATCCTCGATTTCACTATGCCGGCAGCAACAGTGGCCTTCGCACAGCAAGCGGCGCGGCGCGGCCTGATCCACATCATCGGCACCACCGGCTGCACGCCGGCCGATGACGCGGCGATCGCGACCGCCGCCAGCCAGGCCCCGATCGTCAAGGCCGGCAATATGAGTCTCGGCGTCAACTTGCTGACGGTGCTGACGCGCAAAGTTGCCGCCGCGCTCGATGCTGATTTCGATATCGAGATCGTGGAAATGCACCACAAGCACAAGGTCGACGCGCCATCGGGCACCGCCCTGATGCTCGGGCAGGCGGCTGCCGAGGGCCGCGGCATTGATCTGGCGGCCATGGCCGTGCGCAGCCGCGACGGCCACACGGGTGCACGGCCGGCAGGTTCCATTGGCTTCGCCACTTTGCGTGGCGGCAATGTTGTCGGCGAGCATACGGTGATCTTTGCCGCCGAGGGCGAGCGCATCGAACTCAGCCACAAGGCAACCGACCGGGGCATTTTCGCACGCGGCGCCGTCAAAGCGGCATTGTGGGCCAAGGGCAAGCCGCCGGGGCTTTACTCCATGATTGACGTGCTTGGGCTTTGAAGGAGCGACGTGATGGAACGGCTGTTGGTCCTGGTCCGGCATGGCCAGAGCGATTGGAACCTCAAGAACCTGTTCACGGGCTGGAAGGATCCGGACCTGACGGCGCTTGGCGTGGAAGAGGCCAAGGCAGCCGGCCGCGTCATGAAAGGAATGGGGCTTGGCTTTGACAATGCCTACACCTCAGTGCTGAAGCGCGCCCAGCATACGCTCGACCTGATCCTGGCTGAGTTGGGTCAAACCGGACTGGAGACGATCCGCGATCAGGCGCTGAACGAGCGCGACTATGGCGAGTTGACCGGGCTCGACAAGGACGAGGCGCGCAAGAAGTGGGGCGAGGAGCAGGTGCACATCTGGCGCCGCTCGTTCGATATCCCGCCGCCAGGCGGTGAGAGCTTGAAGGATACAGCGGCGCGGGTGTTGCCCTACTACAACCGTATCATCAGCCCGATTGTGCTGTCGGGCAGGCGCGTGCTGATCGCCGCGCATGGCAATTCACTGCGCGCGCTGATCATGCAATTGGAGGGTATGACTGGCGACCAGATCATCAAGCGCGAGTTGGCCACCGGCGCCCCGGTGATCTACCGGCTGAATGCCGATGGCAGCATCCTCGACAAGCGCGACGGCGTGGGCTGAGCGGGATCGCTGCGATCATGAGTTCAGGCCCACTCGGCACCTACCGCAGCATGGTCGCGGATGGGCGCATCAGCGCTGACATGGCGCAAAGCCTGGCAGCGGAGCGGTTGCAGCTGCTCTGGGCGCGTCTTAGTCCCGCCCATGGACTGTGGCCGTGGACCTCGCGCGGGCGCGCATCGATACGCGGCCTGTATTTGTATGGCGGTGTCGGGCGCGGCAAGACCATGCTGATGGATCTGTTCTTTGCAACGGTGCGTGAGCCGCTGAAGCGCCGGATCCATTTCAACGCCTTTATGGCCGACGTGCATGATCGCATCGGCCGCGCCCGCGAGCGCCTTCCGGGCGATCCGATCCCGGTGGTTGGCGCCGAATTGGCGGCTGAGGCCCGCCTGCTCTGTCTCGATGAGTTCCAGGTCACTGACATCGCCGACGCGATGATCCTTGGCCGGCTGTTCGAGGCGTTGTTTGCTGCGGGCACGGTGCTGGTCACCACGTCCAACACGCCGCCACGCGACCTGTATCGCGATGGCTTGAACCGGGCGCTGTTCCTGCCGTTCATCAACATGCTCGATGCGCATCTGGATGTGCTGGAATTGGCGGCGGCGCGCGACTACCGCCTCGACAAGTTGATGGGTCATGCTCTGTGGTTCAGTCCCTTGGGGCCTGACGCCGATGCCGGGTTGGAGGCCGCGTGGCAGCGGCTGACGGTCGGCAGTACTGGCGCGCCCACCGATCTGCTGGTGCATGGCCATCGTTTCACCGTGCCGCGTCTGGCGCTCGGCACAGCATTCCTGAGCTTTGACGCGGCGTGCGGCCAGGCGCTTGGCGCTAGCGATTATCTGGCGCTGGCGCGGGCCTGCCATACACTCATCCTGTCCGGCATTCCAGTGCTGACCCCGGCGCACCGCAACGAGGCGCGGCGGTTCATTCTGCTGGTGGATACGCTCTACGATACCCGCACCCGGCTGATCGCTTCGGCTGCCGCCGAGCCACCGCAGCTCTACCCGGCCGGCGACGGCGCTGCCGCCTTTGAGCGCTCGGTTTCGCGCCTCATGGAAATGCGCAGTGAAGCGTATTTGGGCGGGCAGGACCGGCGCTAGCCTGCGGCCACCGTCTTGGGTCCCCAGATGCGCCGGATCGCCTGCTGAGGCGACACCATGATAATTAGCACTAACAAAGGGTTACCTTAGGCTGAGGCCAGGCTCCACCGGCATAGTCAAGTCTGGTAGGAGCGGCATGGCGAGGCTGGCGTGGGCGCGTGGTGGCAATCGAAACTAAGCGGTCTGTGGTCACGCGTGCGACCGGGCTGGCGGCCGTTTGTCGTGCCGATCTGGAGCCTGCTCGGCGTCCTGTTGGCGTGGCAGGTGGCAGCGGCGGTCAACACTGGCCTGGGGCTGGTGGCCGTCAGCGAGTTGACGATACGGGCGGATATCCGCGCTGCAGTCCGTCAGCTGTTGGATCAGGCAGACTTTACTGCGCTCGAGCGCATGGCCACAGACTATCGCGATCAGCGGCTGGCGACGCCGAGCGGCGTGCGCAAATTATCCGTGTTCTACGGTGCCATCCACGAGACGGCGGCGGCGATTGATCGCGACGACAAGGCGGCTTGGCGGCAGTTGGAAACCCAGTTGCGGCATTGGCGGCAGCGCTTCCCGAAATCGCCGACGCCGGTGGTCGCCACGGGTGTGGTGATGAAGCGGCAGGCCTGGGCGCACCGGCCACGCCTGACGGTCGTCGAGATTTCGACGGCGTCTGATGAACTGTTCGTCGCGCGCCTGCGCCTGGCGCGGGTGTATCTTCAGGGCAGTGCTGCGATTGGTTCCAGCGATCCGGAGTTCCACGTCGTCCTCGCGCAAACCGCGATGGCGGAAAGCGAGGATATGGACCAGTTCTTCATGCTGATCGAGCGCGGTCTGGTGGTCGACCCTGGTTATCACAAGCTGGCATTCACCGGCCTTGACTACTTCGTGCCAGCGGCCGGCGGCTCGCCCAAGGACGTGCAGCGCCTGCAGGCTTTCGCCAACAGCATGGTCAAGCGTGCCGCGGCCGATCCGGGCCTGTACGCCCGCCTGTATTGGCACGCGACCGCAGCGGGATACGCCGCCAAAGCGGGTTTCGACTGGCCTCGCGTCATCGCCAGCATGGATGCTGTGATCGCGCAGAACCCCGACGACTGGAACATCGACAACCTCGCCCGGCTCGCCTGCCAAGCCAGCGATAAAGCGACAGCCCGCCGCCTGATCGCGCAAAGGAAGGGCCCGCCGTTCGCCGCTGTCTGGCCCGCCAAGGCACTTCACGACATGTGTGCTGCGTAGCGCTCCGTCCACGAGTCGATCCGGGTTGGAGCCGTTGCGCGGTTGGTCTATGACCAGCTTTGCAACAGCAACGAGGACGCGGCCATGAAATCCCTGGACGCCAAGCTCGCCCGGATCCGCGCGGGCAAGTACACACCGAAGGACTTCATCATCGCTGACGCCAAGGATGGCGACATGGGTGGCGGCTGCACGACGCCAGGTCCAAGACGCGATGGTCGTGGCGAGAAGACCAAGCTCGATTATCTCGCCGCGATGACTGAGATGACCCGTTCCGGGCTGGTCGACATCATGCTGACCTCGCTGTCGTCAGCCGAGGTGCTGGCGGAGGACAAGCTGTTCGCCGGCAGCGCCGTTACCTGCGCGGTACGGTTGAACGACACGACGGATATCTGGGGCATGCGCGGCTCGACCTACAAAACCGCGCCGCAGCGCCCGTTCCGCACCGCCAGCATCGCCGCTACCGCCAAGGTGGCTGACCTGGGGCTCTACTCGGTGACGTTCAACAATGACGTCGCCCTCGACCTTGCCACGATGGCAGCCTATGCGGCGTTCCGCGCCGAGCTGGTAACCACCAAGGTGCGGCACTTCCTGGAAGTCTTCAATCCGGCCATGGACATCGGCCTCAAGGGTGGAACGCTGGCCGAATACTGCAATGACTGCATCATCAGAACACTGGCTGGCGTCACCAAGGCTGAACAGCCACTGTTCCTAAAGCAACAGTACAATGGCGCCCGGGCCGTCAGCGAACTGGCGGCCTATGATCCCGCGCGGCTGATCGTCGGCATCCTGGGCGGCGGGCGCGGCACCAATCGCGACACGTTCGAGCTGGCATCGCAAGCGGAGAAGGCCGGCGCGCGGGTCGCTCTGTTTGGGCGCAAGATCAACTTCGCCGAGTCGCCAATAGATCTCGTCACGCATATGCGGCTGGTCGTCGAGGGCGAGATGAAGGGTGCCGAGGCGGTGAAGTCGTATCACGACGCACTCGCCAAGAAGAAGATCACGCCCGACCGCGACTTGGCGGCCGACACCGCAATCACTGATCCCCTGTTGATGGCTTAGTGCCGATGGTGGCGGAGCCAGACCGCAGTGGCGTCGTCTGCGCTGGCGCCTGGTGCGTCGACCGCAACACGGTGATCGACCATTGGCCCGCCGAGGAGACCGTGGTGGCGATCCGTTCTATGGAGCGGCAGGGCGGCTGCTCCAGCCACAACATGGCGACGGCGCTGCGCCGCCTGGGAGCGACGTTCCCGATCGCGGCGATTGGCCTGGTTGGCGACGACGAGGATGGCCAACTTCTCGCTCGCATCTGCGACGAACACGGCATCGACCGCAGGCAGCTGGAACTGCGGCGAGGTGCTGCCACGCCCGTCTCTAACGTGATGATTTCCCGCGCCACTGGCAAGCGCACGTTCTTCTACGCTGCGGGGACACACGACAGCCAAACGCCGGATGACTTCAATTTCTCGGGCACGACGGCGCGCATCGCCCATATCGGCATGCCTGGCGTCCATCGGCTGTTGGATGCGCCCTGGCAAGGCGCGGCATCGGGTTGGGTTGCAATCTTGAAGGCTGCGAAGGCGGCGGGGCTGCAAACCAATGTTGAACTGGTGTCAATCGAGCCCGAACGGTTGCGCAGCATCGTTGAGCCAATCCTGGGCCACCTCGACACATTGATCGTCAATGATTTGGAAGCCGGGGCGGTGGCAGGTCTGCCAACCGTCAACGCTGGTCGAACGGATGTTGCGGTCTGCCGGCAAGCCGGCGCGCGCCTGCTCGAGCGCTCAACCTTGCAACTCGTGGCAATTCACTTCCCGCGTGGCGGCATCGTCATGACGCGCGCCGGCGCAACAATCGAACGGCCCTCCGTCAGCGTTCCAGCCGCCGCGGTCAGGAGCGCTAACGGCGCCGGCGACGCCTTTGCCGCCGGCCTGCTGTTCGGCATTCACGAGGACTGGTCGCTGGATCGCGGGCTTGAACTCGCGCATGCCGCTGCTGCCGCCAGCCTGCGGGCTGACAGCACAACCGGCGCGATCGAGCCCTGGGCAGATTGCCTTAAGCTGGCACAGCGTTGGGGCTGGCGCGAAGCGCTGACCTGAAGCGCATGGCAATGGCCAAAATCCGCTGGCGCTGGTTGGGGTTCGAGTAGCAACGGAACGGTTTTACTCGGTAAGGGCTGCAATGCTCGCCTGGACGCCGCCGGGCGCGGTCTGTACTCTTCCGCTGAAGCCTCAAGACCGACCGTAAATGGAACGTATCAAGAACCGTTCTGCTTAGGGCCAATTCCTCGCGGAAATGGACGCGACGTCGGCCACGTCAGCTTTTTCCAGCTCCGGACGTAGTCGTGCGCCAACGCGCTGTTTCGGGTCCGATCCGCCTCGCATCTCGAATTTCGGCTTGAAGGCAGGAGCCGGTTGCCGAAAAGCCGGACGCCCGGATCTGTGCCAAGGGCGCGGAGCAAGTCCCGTCTATTCAATTGCGCACGTTCACGACGCGCATCGGTCGTGTGTAGGTAGATTCCGGCTCTAACGGCGCCCATCCGGGGCAGACTAACTAATCAAAGAGTGCGTGCATCGTTGTTGAGCAGAGCTCCTCAGTTGCTGCTGCGGCTATCGACAGTGCGGCCCTGATCGTGGGCTTTGTCGACAACCGCGAGAGCGCGACGCGGACCGACGATGCGTAAAACTCGGATCAAAGACATCAGACCTGTCCGAAGTGGGCCGTCGCGTCAGCGTTAGCCTGCGCATAGGAATCTCAAGGGCCATTTTGCCATGATCGTATCAATCAGTTCCTCGACGTCAGCTATGCGCGCTGCAATCCATGATTTGCTTCCGATCACCACGTTCCATGATTTCCACCCTGACCCGAATATCAATTTCCAGCTCAACCGCTTCCTTGTTCCAGGTTTGGAGCAGCAGTTCGCTGAGATTGGCGCCAAGATCAAAAATTTCGATAATTGGAAGTCGCTCTTTCTGATGGCGGCGACTGCCCCAGGGGAATCGCAT
>JANNSA010000594.1:0-3298 GCA_031402115.1 Hyphomicrobiaceae bacterium
TTCAATGGCAGCGAGACCGCGCTGACTGGCGCCTCCAAGGCGCGCATGCATGCCCTCGAGCAGGAGGGCAACAAGCGTGCCCGGCTGGTCAACAAGCTGCGCAGCCATCCCGAACAGATGATCGGCGCCGTGCTGATCGGCAACACGCTGGTCGATATTCTGGCAACAGCGCTGGCCACCAGTCTCGCGGTTGGCTTGTTTGGCGAATTGGGCGTGTTGATCGCCACGATCATCATGACTCTGCTGGTGGTGATTTTTGCCGCCGTGCTGCCTAAGACCTTCGCCATCGCCAGTCCGGACCGCACGGCTCTGTTCATCAGTTGGCCGATGCAGCTGACGATCTGGGCGCTCTACCCGGTCACCCTCACTATTCAGTGGGTGGTGCGGCAGATCCTGTGGCTGACGCCTGGCACAGCTGATGACGAAGCCAACATCCTGTCGGCCCATGACGAATTGCGCGGCGCCATCGACCTGCATGTCAAGGAAGGCAACGTCGTCAAAGGCGACCGCGACATGCTCGGCGGCATTCTCGATCTGCGCGAGCTGGACGTCTCAGATGTCATGGTGCACCGCACCGAGATCGCCACCGTGTCAGCGGACGCGCCACTCGATCTGATCGTGCAGGAGGCAATGAAGGGCGCGGTGTCGCGTTTGCCGGTGTGGAAGGACAAGCCCGAGAACATTGTCGGCATCCTCAACATCAAGGATTTGCTCCGCGAGATGTCGGCCAAAAATTGGGTGCTCGACAATGTCGAGATCGATGGGCTGCTGACGCCACCCTGGTTCATCCCCGATACGACGACGCTGGAAGAACAGCTGGCTGCCTTCCTCAAGCGCAAGTCGCACATCGCGCTGGTGGTCGATGAGTATGGCGAAGTGCAAGGGTTGCTGACGCTGGAAGACATCATCGAGGAAATCGTCGGCCAGATCGCCGATGAGCACGATGAGACTGACACCGACATCCGGCCGCAAGCCGACGGCAAGGTGATGGTAGAGGGCGCCGTCGCGATCCGCGATCTCAACCGCCAGATGGACTGGAACCTGCCCGACGACGAAGCCACCACGGTTGCCGGTCTGGTCATCCATGAAGCGGAAACCATCCCCGACCCAGGCCAAGTCTTTACCTTCCACGGCTACCGTTTCGAGGTTGTCAAGAAGGTCAAGAACCGCATCACCACGCTTAGGGTGACACGGCTGTAGGGTCATGCATTGGCACCAAGCGCAGCGTCATGGCCTATTCCACCACCACTTTGACCACCTCGCGCTTGAAGTTCACGGCGTCGCGGTCAATCGTTTCGCCCAGTTCGCGGGCATAGCGGTGGCCAGACCAGACGGCGGCGGCGATGATCCCCGGCGCCAAAGCGTCGCCGATTGTGTTGACCGAGGAGAGCCCAGCGTCCGCCCACTCGTTACGCCTGCCGGCGAGTTCAAGGGCCAGTGCTTCCTCGGGCAGGCGTGATGTCACCAGCACCAGCGCGCCACACTCGATAGGTTCAACTCGGGCGGTGTAAACGCATGTGAGATCAAGCCGGTTGGCCGCGCGGCTCTGCATCGTGCGATGCGGGCGGATGGTGACGCCCAATTCGATCAGCTGCGCCTGGATGCGGGCTTGTTCCATGGTGTTGACGGTCCACTGCGAAGCCTCGCCAACAGGCGTCACCAGCACAGTGTCGCGACCTGCCCTGGCACACATTTCAGCCAGGATGCCGCCCATGTAATAATGGTCATCATCGAAGATCACGATGGGACCAGCCGGCAACGCGGCAGGCGTCAATTGGCCCAGCAGGAAATCATCGGGCGTGAACAGCGGGCCGCTGTCGAGACCGCGCACAGGAATATCGATGTTCGGGCCAATGCCTGAGCGGCGCCAATAACTTCCGGTCGCCAGCACGACGTGATTGGCGCCGAATGCCAGCACATCATCTGCCGTCATGCGGCTGGCCGGATAGAGACTGACATTGGGCAGCTTCGTGATCTGACCGAGGCGCCAATCGCGCACGCGTGCATAGGAAGCAAGTCCCGGCAACTGGCATTCCAGCGTCAGACGGCCGCCAAGCTGCTGACGCTCCTCGGCAAGAGAAACGTCGTAGCCGCGTTGGCCAAGCGCGCACGCAGCTTCAAGCCCTGCCGGACCAGAGCCGACCACCAGCACGCTCTCGCGCGCCGGCGCTGGCGCGATGGTTTCGGGGTGCCAGCCGCGCCGCCACTCCTCGCCCAGTGTCGGGTTCTGCGTGCAGCGCATCGGTACCTTCAGATAGTCGCCGGAGACGCATATGTTGCAGCCGATGCACTCGCGAATGTCTTCCATCCGGCCCTGCTCGATCTTCACGGGCAAAAACGGATCAGCGATGGACGGCCTGGCGGCGCCAATCATGTCCATGATGCCCTGGCGGATGACACGCACCATGGCGTCGGGCGAGGTATAGCGGCCGACGCCAACAACAGGCTTCGTCGTCAGCTTCTTGACGAAGCGAATATAAGGCTCCTGCGCGCCCTCCTCGCCGAACCGCGCCGTCACAGAATCGTTGGGCCAGTCTGAGATGTTGACGTCCCACAGATCGGGCAGTTCAGCGAGCATGGCGACGACGTCGTGGCCTTCGCCCTCATGCGTCAGCCCGTCATCCCCCAACATCTCGTCGACCGCCAGCCGCACGGCAATTGCGCAGCGATCACCGACAGCATCCTTGGTGTCTTCAATTGTCTCGCGCAGCAGGCGGACGCGGTTTTCCAGACTGCCGCCATACTCATCGGTGCGCTGGTTGAAACGGCGCGACAGAAAGTGCTGGAAGATCGTCAGGTCATGGCCGGCATAGACATAGACAATGTCAAAGCCGGCCTTCTTGGCGCGCAAGGCGGCGTTGCGGTGCCAGCGGCGTAAGTCCCGGATATCTTGTTTATCCATAGCGCGCGCGGAGGCCGGATAGCCCATCTTGGTTGGCCAGTGCGACGGCGCCAGCGGCACCTCGCGCGAAGTCAGGTTGGAGCTGTAGATGCTGTTGTGACACAGCTCGATCGCCGCCAGGGAGTTGTGTGCGTGCACAGCGTCAGCCATGGCGGCGAGCGCTGGAATGTCAGCGTCATCCCATAGCCGGCCCTCCATATAGGGCGACACGTCCGTGGTCGGATGGATCTCCACCTGCTCGGTGGCCACCACGGCCCAGCCGCCCTCGGCCTTGACGCGGCGCATCTCAGCCAGCATGCGCGGGTTCTGGTGACCCATGCCGTTGCAGTGTGGCACTTGGTAGAAGCGGTTGCGCGCGGTAACCGGCCCAATGCGCACAGGCTCAAACAGGATATC
>JANNSA010000595.1:0-2104 GCA_031402115.1 Hyphomicrobiaceae bacterium
CGACCGAACTGGGCCATCTCGGCGCAGCCTTGCGCGCCGCACAGCACCGCGATGAACGCAATGAACAGGATCTCGCCGAGGTCGTGCCGTAGGTTCTCGGCACGCGGATCGGGAACGCTCTCGAACGTGGTAATGAAAAGCTGCATGGACGGCTCCTGCGTTGAGGAGCCCTCTCAACAATCCACGGTTCGTGCCTTTGCAACCGCAATCGCGTCAAATGATATGCGATAGCCCTGCGGCTTACGGGGGTCGCAAAGGTTCGCAATAGCTCGCATAAGGCGATCTGGCGCGCCAAGTCCGTGCTATCGACGGCCGATGGCCACGTCAACAATGAGATTATGCGGCGGTCGAGGACATCGAAGCGGTGCGTGTTTCGCTCGACTATACTTGTTATTGCTTCAACTTCTTCACTGTCACATTCTTGTCGATGTAAACTGGCGGCTTTTTAATAACTTTGCCACCACTGGTTTGTGCTTTTAACTTGGTCGCACAGCTACACGTTACACCGCCCGCAGTTTCGCAACTGCCGTTGGTCTTGCAGGCGCCTCCAGAATACATGTCGTTACAGTCGTTGTCGCCATGGCACGTGCACTGCCCTGGACCGCACGAATACGCCAACTGGACGGCCGCACCGGCGCTGCCAGCCGGCAAACGCTGCGATGACGGTTTTGCACTTGCCCCGTAGCCAGGTGCCGTTGGGCCCGCCGATTGGCTTGCCTGCGCTGTAACTGTGACCAGCGCCAGCCCGATTGCCAAGCCGGCTTGTGCGAGAAGTTTTACCAGCGATTTCATTATGTTGAACTCCTTACTATCGGATTCAGACACTACGCCATGCCAGTATTAGGCTTCCAATCACTGTTAGCAATACTCACATGGTATCAACCTGGTATTCTGGCTATCTTGGTTTCTTGCTGCACTGAAGTGGTGTTGCAAGAGCTGTACGGCGCGCGTCTGCCGCCGCCACAACCAACCATCCGCCAATTTTCCGGGACCGTACACTCATTTCCACTGGCAACCTTGCAATCTGGCAACCATGGCCAAGGGCAGCGGCGCCAGCGATGCCGCCGCTACAACGGTAGCATGTTCCGCAAGGCCCGCAGTTTACTGCACGCCGAGGCACAGTCAGCGCCTGATACCAGTCCGCACTACGGGCACTTCGTACAATAATGGCCGCGACTTCATCGGCAAACTGGATTGCGAATGCGTAGGGTGCGAAAGGCCTACTTCAGGCCGTATCGCACCGAAGCGAGCCATGGGCGCCAGCCTCTGGTGCGATACGGCGAAGACGCCTTCCGCACCCTACTGCGCCGCACGAGCGCACTCGCAGTGTTTCACCGGTTGTGCTGACTATCCTGACTATGACTCTGCAATCGTTGCGCGGGCACCGGTCAGTAGGCCGGTATCAGCAATCCTGTGGGCAAACTCGGCTGCCGCCCTGATCTTGCCATCAGCGGGTAGCAACGGGCTCGTGGACAGTCAGCGGAGGGCGGCATGGCGCAGTTTACAGTTGAGATTGACGCGGCGACGAAGGCGGAATTTGAAGCGGCATTCGCCGACCACGACTTTGGCACGGTGATTGCCACGCTGATGCGCCAGGCGACTCTGGAGCGTTCGGCTGATGCGTCGGCAATCGCCAGGCGACAGGCGGCGGTGGAGGCTGTGCTCAACGCGCGAGCCGGCTGATCAGCCGCTCGCGGACCTCGGGCAGCTGCAGCCCGCGCGGCCGCAGCAATCGAGATTCCAGGAAGTGGGCGGTCAGCTGCAATGCGGCGCGGACTTCCGCCGGGGTAGCGCCACCGGCGCCGCCACGCATGAAACCTGGCAGTCGCAGCAGCTTGGTTTTGTAGGCCTCGCCCGCCGCCGCCGACACTGCACGGCCCGAGCGCGGCGAGACATAGATCAAATCGTCCGTGGCGCCAGTGACGGCACATTCGCTCAGGTCGAGGCCAAACCCGAGTTCCTGCAACAACGCCTGTTCCCAGCGGGCATAGAGCGCTGGCCAGACGGCGTCATCATCCAGATAGCGGGCCACGAACAGCGTGATCTCGAACAGGTTGGGGTGCGGGTCACGTTCCGGCAGCAGGCGCGCCATGGCCGCCAGCGT
>JANNSA010000596.1:0-2019 GCA_031402115.1 Hyphomicrobiaceae bacterium
ATTGTTGCAGCCGTCTGCGCGGGCGTCAGCGCCAGGTCCTTGGCCAATTCCAGCACATGGGTTGGCCCCGGATAGCCGCGAAACTCCGCAGGCTTGGCCATGCCCCAGCCGCGCCCGGCACGCCGCCGCTTGAACCCATGAGCAAGCCGATCGCGGCGGCGATGACGAGCACGCCGCCGGCCACCAGTGCATAAACCGTCCGCAACGTAGGGCCTTTCATGGTCACTCTGCCGCCATCACGCCAGTGCCGATCTGGCAGCTGACGCCCGTGCCGCCAAGGCCACAATAGCCGCCTGGGTTCTTGGCGAGGTATTGCTGGTGTTCAGCCTCGGCGTAGTAAAAGACCGGCGCGTCGATGATTTCCGACACAACGGGACCGATGCGCTTGGCCGCCAGCGCAGCGCTATAGCCGCGCTTAGTGCTCTCCGCTGCCGACTTCTGCGCTGGCGAATAGGTATAGATGCCAGAGCGATATTGCGTGCCGGCATCGTTGCCCTGGCGCATCAATTGCGTCGGGTCATGGCTTTCCATAAACGTCTTGAGCAGCGTCGCATAGCTGACCTTGGCCGGGTCGAACCAGACGTGGACGACCTCGTTGTGGCCGGTGTCGCCGGTACAGACTTCGCGATAGGTCGCATTCGGCGTCTCGCCTGCGGCATAGCCCACGGCCGTCATCAGCACGCCCGGCACCTGCCAGAACTTGCGTTCGGCGCCCCAGAAGCAGCCCATGCCGAACATTGCCTGTTCCGCCCCTACCGGGAACGGCCCCTTCAGCGGCGTGCCGTAGACGAAGTGCGTTGCAGCCGTGGCGAGTGGCGTGGCCCGGCCTGGCAGCGCCGCGCCGGGCGCCGGCATCTCGGACTTCTTGCGGAACAACATCATATTGACCTCCGATCCTGACTTAGATCAGGGATATAGGGACAATCAACGCAACTGACCATACGCGGGACACTTCACGATCCGGTGGGCTGGGTGTTCAAGGGACACAATACTCAATTCGGCTTCACCGGCTGCGCGAGATGCGCCCGTTCGAGGAGCCGAACTGGGTTGTGTGTGCCCGCGTCGAGTCAGCCCCTATCCGCCGCAGCGGACTACCCCAATGGCCAGCGACCAGGCTGGCGAGGACGTGTCGCATGCCAGGCAGTCGCGAGACTGGCGCAAACAGGGCATCACGCAGCGCCGGCAATACGCGGCTGTCGGACTGGTAGAACGGCGTGAACAGCCGGCTCATCGCTTGATACAGCAGCACGTGGCGGCGACGCATGGCGTCGTACAACGTCAACGCGCGTTCTACTTTAGGCTCGCGGGTCAGCGCTTCCGACAGCGCGAACGCATCCAGCAGCGCCATGTTGGCACCCTGGCCGAGTTGCGGGCTGGTGGAGTGCGCGCCATCGCCGATAAAGGCCACTGCGCCAGCATAGGCATAGGGCAAGGTATGGTGACCATAGCTGGCCAGCACCAATTGCTCTGCGTCGATCAAGGTCGCCAATACCGGTGCGGTCTCAGGCCACAGCTCCAGTACCTGATTCTTCCAGGCGTCCAGTCCGGCCGTCCGCCACGCCGCATATTGGGCCGGCTTCAGGCTCCAGAAGAACGCGGCTTCGTCTTGTCCACCAGCCGCGCGCCGGCCGATCGGCAGCACGCCGGCCATGATGCTGGCGCGGTCATAGCGCTGCTGCAGTGTGTCGTCGGCGAATGGCGCGCCCGGCCACGACGCGTTAGCCCACAGCGCGCCATAGGCGAGCGGCGTGTGCACCGGGCCAAACACCTGTGCGGCAATCGCCGAGCGGCTGCCCGTGGCGTCGACTACCAGTTCGAACGGCCCATGCCGGCGACCCTCGGTGTCGATCAGCACGGGGCGCTCGCTGGGATTGTCGACGCTGTCGATAACAATCCCGGTGCGGATCGGCAGCCCTGCCGCCAGCGCCGCGTCGTGCAGCACGCCAAACAGTGCCGCGCGGTGTACCGCCAGCCCTTCCATGCCCGGCCCGAGCGCCGCGTAGTGGACCTCCAGCGTGA
>JANNSA010000597.1:0-1585 GCA_031402115.1 Hyphomicrobiaceae bacterium
CGGTCGTCGCGCCGCCGGCCGTCAGTTCATTGTCATCGACAGAGGCGCTGCCGCCGGTCGAGTCACCGGTCCTGCTATCGCCTTTGCCAGCCGAGCCACTGGCGGCCGCACCGGCCGTCAGCGTGTTGGCAGCCGCGCCGCCGGTGCCGCCATTGCTGGTTGTCGTGCCAGCGTTCGACGTACCTGCACCGCCGGTGCCGATCGACGTCCCGCCCGCCGCCGAACCAGCAACCGACTTGGCCGACGCCGAGCCGATTTCGATATCGCCGATGGTCGCGCCGACCGTGCCGCCGTGGCCGCCATTGCCGCCGACCGCCGACACCGCACCCGCATTGAAGATCGGAGCGACGACGAACGAAATCTGCGGCGACGATATGGCCAGGTTGCCCTGGTCGACGGTGTAGCTGTCGTTGGCGATGACCTTGTTGATGTAGTCCGGCTGGTCCTTGCCAAGCAGCTTCAGCGCGGACGTATCGATCGCCGGAGCGTCGTAGATGTCCGAGTTGTTGTCCTGATCGATGCCGGCATTGATGGTCGGCGAGATCGTGAACGTCGGCATCGTCTGGTTGACGATCGCCTGGTTCGACCCTGCCGCACCGCCATTGGCGCTGACCAGATCATGGATCAGATTGTTGATTTCGCCGTTCTGATCCGCAAACACCTTGCCGCCGATGGAGTCACCGCTGGCCTCGCCGCCAGTGCCGACGCCACCATTGGCCGCCGACGTCGACGTTGCGGAGCCTGCAGAGCCGGACCCACCGGTCACGGGCTGCTGCATCGTCGCTTCGCCGCCATCGGCCTTGCCGCTGGTGACCAGGTTGGCAACGTCCCCGGATTTGCCAGCTTCAGCCGCATTCGACTTGATGTCCGGCTGCGTGATCTTGCCGGCCGTAGCGTTACTCGAGGCTCCGCCGTCACTCGTCGCAGTTCCGGTTGGAGTACCCTTGCCACCCGCGAGCGTCGCCTGGCCAACTCCGCCGTTGCCACCGGCGGCGCCCAACACATCCTTGCCACCATTGCCGCCGCCAATAGCTGGACCGCTATCATCTATAAGAAGACCGATAGAGAATACAGTCGCGGCGTTACCATCACCGCCAGTCGACGTGCCTGCGCCGCCTGCGCCGGCTGCGCCACCCGTCGCGCTGCTGTTGCCGGTGACATTGCCGCCTGCCTTGCCGGTCTGCGCTAAGCCGCCAGCATTGCCGCCGTTGCCGGACGACGCGCCGCCAGCCGACAGCGAGTTGCCGTTGGTCGTGGAGCTGCCACCGGTCGAGTTGCCCGTGGTGCTGTTGCCGTTGCCGGAAGAGCCGGAGGTGGCAGCACCCGCCGTCAGCGTGTTGGCTGCTGCGCCACCCGCGCCGCCGTTGGCGTTGGTCGCGACGATCGTCGCGGAGCCCGCACCGCCGGTGCCGCTGGCGTTACCGCCGGAGGCTGCGCCCGAGGTCGTTTCGGCGATCGCATCGCCGATTTCGATGTTGCCGATGCTGGCATTGACGGTGCCGCCGTTGCCGCCATTGCCGCCATTAGCCAAGATCGAGGTGATGAGCAGCTGCGGCGCGACGATGAAGTTGAGCACCGGGGTGCC
>JANNSA010000598.1:0-3157 GCA_031402115.1 Hyphomicrobiaceae bacterium
CAAACCAGAAATGCGCGAGGCCGGCAGCAAGGAGCGGTTCGATCTTCCCGCTGTTTTCGAACCATTCCAGGAAGGTTCGCATCTCGCCCGTCAGGCGTTCGGCGGGCGGTGCTTCATAGTGGACCTTCTCGTTACCGATAGCCCCCGATACGACCTGCATCGGCCCATCTCGGTAGCAACCGGTCATGATTTTGTTCATCCCGCTACGGCCGTCCGGAAACAAAGACTTGTGCCAGTGCAGCAGTCGATCTTCGGTAAGCGGCATTGCGTAATTAACAGTCGCATCCGTCATCATCTCGACGATGCCGTCAACGTCCCGCGACGAGGGGACGAGGTTTTTGACATGTTTCATGTCGAGGCGACGGGCGAGTGACGACCTCACCTGGTCTTGCGGGAGGTTTTCGCCCTCGATCTCACTGGACTTTACGACATCGTCGGTCAGCGCACGGAGCTGGGCTTCGTCCTTCTGGTCGAATCCCAGTCCTTCCATCTTGCCGAGGAGCCGGCCCTGCTCGTGCGCGGCGCGCGCGAGCGAAGGAAGCAAGCGCTCGCTGCTCCACGACAAATCGGGCCAGTTGTCTTTTTGCCAGATGTAGCTCATCTATTCTCCGCATAAAGCGCGGATATTATGGTCGTTATTCGCCGCGAATGGCAACTAAAAACCGCAGAATGCGCGGAGGTTAGTGTGTTAATCGGTCCGCTTGGGCAGCCTTTTCTCCGCAAACCATGCGGTTATCGGGGAACTTATTCTCCGCACCACCGGTTTATCCGCGGTCTTTTCAGATAGTCGGCAGTGTCTTCGTCTGCTCCGTGCGCCTGTGTAGTGGGTACGCTGGCGTGCCTCTGGGCGACGCCACGCACCATCCGGAGACGATCGAAGAAATCGAGACGAGCGTGCAGCTTCTCAAGGCGGTTCCGGATCAGTGGAAACCTGACGCCCGCGCCTCAGGCAACATCGCGCTTCTTCTCTACGCGTTGATTGAGGGAGACGGACTTCCCCGACCTGAACCGCCTACGCGCTTTCAGCATACGCTAACGATTGTATCAGGGGGCTATATCACAGCGCCTCTGCAGATCCGCTGGGGAATTTTGGCTGTGGGGATTTTGCGGGGATCAGCAATGCACGGTCGTGCATTGTTAGGCATCTGGTTGCAACGGGCGCCCGGTAAGCCATTGATTTAGTAACCCTACTCATTTCATACCTAGACTGAAAATCCGCGTGTCGGCACTGTGCGACGACCGGTTCAATTCTGCCCCTGGCCACCATGTAAATCATAGACTCAGATAAATCACCAACAGCTTCATTGGGCCGCAGTGCCCACTTGGTGCCGTCTCCGTTCGACTTGCGCTCCTAATGCTGCTCGTCCGTGCGCTCTTCAAGATGCCGCTATTGGTCCAGTGGAACCCATCGCCTCAGCAAGAAAACACATTGCCGCCGGTGACCTCACAATTACCATCTTCTGCAACAGACCTGTTTCAGAATCGGCGTTCATTGCAATCGAATCAGATCGCAAATGTGTGCCTTTTCCACACGCCTATGCCCACGACACTCGTACAGATTCGGTAATGTCCGTAAGACGCCCGTTTGATGCGGGCACCTCAACGGCAACTTTCAGCGGAATCAGGACTCGCCTCTGCACGTATGCACGTGGCTGTGCGCCGGTTTCCTCCGGCGATGTCGCCAACCGGTCCCGAACTATCCATCATCTTTGGGGCGACGCTATGGCCTTCACGCGAACAACAATCGGACAGAAAGGGCAGCACAAGAAACCGGCCACGGCAAGCTCCGCCAAACTAGCCAGCAACACGTTCCCGACCCTGATCCTGATCACGCCCGACAGGGCAACTAGCAGATAGAGCACTACACCTAGGGTTGCGCCCGCATAGTCGACGTTCGACGCGAAATGTTCGCCGCACTGAGGGCATGCAAAGTCTGGTCGCACGACAACAAGATCGATCCGAGAGTGCAGCGTGTCTGTCGAGGCTATGGCAATCAGACCCGAGAACTCGACTTGGTGGGAGGCTAACGATTCGCTGCCGCTGCTCAGACCGCTCGAACTTCGGCGAGCCGCTTGACCGAGTGCTCGTCGTCCCAGCAGACCGCGGCTTCCCATGCGGCCCACGCTTGCGCGGCGATGTCGTGCGCGTCGTCGTCCAGAGCGGCGGCGTTGTGGGGCAGCACCAGGTCGAGATCCGGGACGTCGACGTGCGACTCGTCCCAGTCGATCAGCGCGACCCGATTCGCGGTCATGCGGATGTTGCGCGGGTTCGGGTCGCCGTGGACGACGCATGTCTGCCGTCCGGTGAGCCGCGCCCACGCTGCTCGGCATCGGACAACGCCCTCAGTCGGCATCGCGCCGAGGTCGATCTTCGTCCCGGTCTCGGCGTGCAGGAGGTCGGTCGACGATCGCCAGCCCGGGCGCTGCGGCCAGCCCTGCGTCAACCGATGCAGCTGGCGGAGCGTGTCGGCCACGCGACGCCAGTCGGCCTGCGTCTCGGGCGGTCCGCCCGCAACAAAGGTCATCACCACCAGACCTTTGGCGAACAGCCGGCCGTCCGGCGTCGGGATCGGCACCGGCACAGTCAGACCTTCACGGTCGAGGTGTTGGAGGAGCGCGGTCTCCCACGCGAGATCAGCGTCGCTCCTGGCACCGAGACGACCGACCGCAAGGTACCCGTTGACGCGCACGCTCCACACGTCGTTGGCGACTCCGCCAGCGAGCCGTTCGATGCGAGCGACGTCGTCACCCCACTGCTCGAGTGCCTCCCATCCCACTGGCCACATCCTCGCGAATTTCGAGGATCGCGAACATAAACCAGAAGAGGGAACATAAGCCACCTGTTGGTGAATCGGGCTGGGTATCACGCAACCCAGCGAAACGTAAACGTGTGTTCAATTCTGAGATGTGGCAGCGGGCGAACGGCTGATAGACATCGTCCCGGAACGTGCATGCGCCGTGGTCAATCTGGAAGGCGCTGCGCGACAGCTGCCCACGCAGGTGCCCAATCTATCGTCACCCAACGTAACTCCACATGATCTACGGTGGTAAGAAACCGCAGCTAAACGATTGTTTCGATCACGTCGAGTCAAGCTGGATCACGAAATCAGTTCACTGAGAATGCGCGTGTCCGCACCCCTATACCCACGACACTCGTA
>JANNSA010000599.1:0-11542 GCA_031402115.1 Hyphomicrobiaceae bacterium
AGCTGATGTCCTTTGCCGGTAGCATCCAGGCAAACGCGCTCGCCAGTAGAACAGCCTGCGGTCGCTATAGGTATGCATATTGCGAGCCTTTAAGTGCAATCGAAACTCGGCGATCTCTGTCGCCTGCAGCGGCTCACCCTGTGCGGATCGGCATCGCCTTGCAGGCAAGGGCTTGGCTCAGTATGTTCCGAAATAGGGCGTCGTCGCCAAGTACAGCACAGTCAGCAAGCTGATCGATGGCCTCGGCTTAACAAGCAAAGCTACCGCACTTCGGGTGAATTCTCACCAGAAGGCTTGCATCTGCGCTCGGTCCGCAGTGGACCCAACGAGCTTACTTCAGCTTGGCGACAACATTAAAACAAATATCACAGCTCAACAAAGCGATCGAAAATGAGGCTGAAGGGTTCTCTTGCGGTTGATTTACTGGACTGCTCAAGCGGCTTCTCGATCACGACCGATATGAATCTTGACCGAGTCGGCACTCTGCAGCCCCTCGGCCATCCGGCTCTCTTGGCATATCCCTTCCCCGCACAGCTCGGCCCAGGCTCTCCGCACCGCCGCGCGACTGACCCGCTCGCCAAAAATCACCATCGGTATCGTGCGTAGAAGGATCTCGATGTCGAGTTTCAATGAAGCATTCTTGACGTACCACACGTCAAGGGCCGCCTTGTCGCCGGCGTTGATTTCGCGTCCGCCCATCACCTGGGCCCAGCCGGTCAATCCAGGACGCACCACCAGCCGGGCGCTATAGGCCGCTGACTGATCGACCGGCAGAAGTGGCCGCGGACCTATAAACGACATTTGACCGACCAGAATGGGCACGAGCTGCAACACCTCATCGAGGCGGGTGCGGCGCAGAAACCGGCCGATGTTCGACAGGCGTTCGCTATCGGCGACCCGCCTACCGTTGGCATCGTGGGCGGCCCCCATGGTGCGCAATTTGTAGACCTTGAACGAGCGTCCACCAAGGCCGGGCCGCTGCTGCCAGAACATGATCGGAAATCCAACATCCAATGCGACCAGAAGAACCAGAAGCGGCATAATGGGCAGCAGCAAAGTGATCAAAACCAGAGCACCGACCACGTCAAAAGCGCGCTTTATCCACCAGTAAGGCCGGTGCTTCAACGCTTCGAGCTCGGAGTCGCTAAATGTGAACAGTTGACCGTCGTTGTCCGATTGCGGCGCTGATCGCGGTCCCTCTGGTCCGTTCGATAGCAAGTTATCAGCAAACAGATCGAGCTTGATGTCCGACGAACGCTCCAGTTCCAGCAGCGCGCCACGCCCCTCGGGCGTCAGCTGATCGAAAGCCGTCGTCACGATGACACGGTTGACCACGACCCCGCGAACTTCCAACTCGCGCAGGACCTCATCCACCTGTTCAGGCGTCCCTAACACCTTATGCATATGAACGAGGCGACCGGTGTGCCGCTCACCGCGCCCGAGCAGGCCGGCAACGACGATACGATCGGCGGCAAACTCGGCTACGGTCTGCAGATAAAGCTCGGCAACCCGGTTCAACCCGACCACCAACACTGTTTGCTGGTCCGATCGCGACTGCGGCATGTCGCCCATCAGGACTGGCTGCCTGCGCCGACCCGAATGTCGAAGCCGTATCAATACACGCGCGCCAACCATCGCCGCAATAATCAAAATTGCCTGAATGATCGGCACTGACCGTGCGACGTTCTCAAGCCGCTCGAAGGCGAAGTCGAGCGCCATGGCTGCAACAACGATTATGACGGCGGCGATTGCTACTCGCTGGTAATCGGCCATCGCGCTCAAGCGCCAAACCGTCCTGTTGAGCCCCATCGCCAAAATGACCGGAACAGCTACGGTCAAGGTCATGCCGATATATGGCAGAAGTCTCAGCAACTTTTCTGGCGACACTTCAAGATTGTCGCGCAAAACCTGTGCAGTGAGGGTCGCGAGCCCGACCAGAACTAGATCAGTTAGCAACATACGCGATCGGTGATACAAGACGCCACCTCATCAAACAGCATTCAGAAAACTAGGCTGTCACTTACCAATCAACATCCGCAGCGAACCCCTTCGCATGCCCTTTGCGCGCTCATAAGCTGTAACGTCGACTTCGTTCCAGCGCTTAAGGCCATCTGATGGCGGCTTTGCATTGCGTAATTTTGTTATGAAATCCGAAATTGCAGCGTCGACTCTTTGGCCCAAATTTCTCCCAACACATGCCATCAAGGCATATTCTTAGGCTTGGTCATGGGCGGCAAGCCATCTGGAGTAAACGTCGACGGCTTCTTCTTAGTACGCCACTCTTCCGGCCAAAGAACGTCCTTGCCCCACCGCTCACCTGAACGAGTGTCAGATGCGGGTCGGCCAGTCAAGGTTTGATTTACCTTCGCTGATGGCCAAGCAACTGAAGCGTCGAGCGACATGGCGGGAACCGGCTCCGGCGAAACATAGTTCTCGGGTTTGGGTTGCTCGCGCGTGGACGTCCGGCTCTTCTGGTGAATGATCTCCTCTGCGCGCCCCGATCCGATCGGCGCCGGCATCAACAGGGCTGCGGCGAACGCGAAGATGCCCATCAGCGCGCCGGTGCGCAGTGGGTAATCGACGGATGAATGCGCTATCAGCAAGGCAATGACCAGTGTCGCTGCGCGTGGCAGCGCGTGATCGATCACGCGTCCGCTCGATGGCGAGTGCCGCCAGACCGCGAGCCCCCGTATAAGCAACCAGAGAGAGAAGACGATCATCAAGCCGGGCCCGATCAGTCCAGACTCTAACCACAGTTCCAGCACGTCATTGTGGGCGCGGTTAGCGAAGGTGCCGGGGGGCGCATCCGACGCGGGCTCGAATGATGCGTAGACCGGCACGAAGGTACCCATTCCCGCTCCGCTGGGCATGAACGCTTTGGCGGCCGTGATTGTGTTTCGTGCAAATGGAACCCGCAAGTCAGCGAGTGGATCCTCAGCAAATCGCTCCATCACTCGATACAATGAGAACTGCACCCCAAGGATCGCCGCAACCAAGATCGCACCCACCAAAATCCGGGAAGCCCCGCGGCCACCCGCCGATCTGAAACGGTCCGGCAGGCTCAGCAAAAATGCGCCGAACAGCGCGACCATAGTGAGGCCCATACCGGCCCGCGAGCGCGCTGTGGTCTGCGCCGCAACCAGAATCACTAGGACGGTGAAGCTCGCAGCCAGCGGAATAATCGAAGCCGCTTCGAAGCGCTGCCTCTTGCCTCCTGCATCGGTGTTCATCGAGGCGTCCAGTGCCCAGGCCGCTGCCAGCAATGTCAGACTGAACAGAAGTGCAGCAAAATGGTTGCGATTAGCGAAAAATCCCACTGCCTCCGACGGGTTGGTGAACGCATAAAACCGGAGAGGACTTTCGGTGCCTTGCGCAAACTGCAGCAATCCGAGCAGTACGCTGACGACGCCGATCGTGACAACAACCAGGCTCATCCAACGTCGCTCGCCCAGATTGAGTTGCGATACACCGATGAAAATGGCAATTGGCGGAATGAGCGAGAGTGCGGCAAGCAAAGTGACGCTTGGCTCGACACTGGCCGGACGCCAAGCAAGATTTTGATTCAGCAGAGCGAATGCGGCAACAACTTCGTCCCGGTTTGGTAACGCATTCCACAACCGTGGCGGCAGTGGAACAATTTGCAGGATAGGGACGAGAGCCAGGATGCAACAGAAGACAACACCGAAAATTAAGCCTCGCCCGGCACCCGATCTCGGTAGTTGCGAAAATGCAATTATGAGTGCCGGGATGCTGATGACCTGCAGCAAGACATCCGAAAGGAAACCGGTACGCGTGCCACCACCGAGGACGAGGCTAGCTGAGAGCGTCAGTGCGCTGAAATAGAAGAGCACGCTTGCTCGCAAAATGCACCACGTCAGCAAAGGTAAGTCACGAGCGCCTGGACACGATCACGGACTAGCCCCGTCTTGAGTTAGCAAGATCACAGCAGTCACGCCACCGGCAATCGCCAGCCCGCCAAGGACGTAAGTCCCAGTATTTGCACCTAATGCACCGGGGTTGCACATCTGATCCTGAGGTACGGTGACCACTTTGCCAGGATCCACCTCAAGTATGCAACCGTCGCCATAAACGACTCTTGCACGGCCACCCGCGCTCGCCATTACCAAATCACCAGCTTTAGCCTGGGTCACACCGCTAAATTGGGCATAACCGCCACCACGATTTAAGGAAACCTTCCCCTGAACAACCTCAACACTCGCGGCTATTGACGATGTGCTCGCCGCGAACACCAGAAAAACGAACGCTATTGCATGCACAACGCGCATACTAACTACTCCCGAGCAACCAATTATTTACTAACAACTAATTAGCGTGCCGATACATGCGTCGCAAGCATTAAAAGATCGATACAGACATTCCTCTGAAGCTGTCTCCGAATAGATACAGCACTATATTGGGTAGAGGCAGCGATGGACAGCCTGACTACCAAGAAGCGCCAAGCGGGCCAGGCCCGTGCAGATCATCAAGGGCTTGCCGGCGAACTACTGCTGCTGCCTCCGCCACTTGCAAGGGCAAGACCAATACCACCTGCAATCACTAGCCCACCAACAATCAGCGCGCCCGAGCCAAAGCTATCGGCCCCTGGCCCCGGTTGCGGCGCTGGTTGTTGCTGTCCGTCGGCATGGACCGCACACGGGGAAGTAGTGCCCACGGTTATAACCACACCTTGTTGAAGGGGCACGTTGCAGCCGTCGGGAAATTTCAACTGCCCGGCGCTACCCGGATTCGCCAGGACCATATCGCCAATCTTCAATTCCACAGGGCCGGTTGCCATAAAGTACCCACTGCCCGAGTTGACCATGATTGACCCTTGAACACCGGTCAGCGAAGCGGCCCCAGCGGCGCTACTCAGCGCCAACATTGAGGCTAAGCCAGCAAGCACCTTGGTACGGCAAATCAACATAGCAATGCTTCCTCTTTGCCGGCTGAAGACATCGTCGTCGGGCGTGCAGTGCGAACTTGGCCGATGAGGCAGCCATCCAACGCAGTCCAAATTCCTTCAAGTGTTGAGTTGGTATCCGATTCGGATAGGGAGACGCAATTGACAGGGCTGGAATTTTCCACACACTTGCCCTTGATCCATCAGCACCGCAGGCCCTGTCATTATGAGATCGATACAGCACCGATGATTTCCAGTTGCTGTCGTGCGAAGTGGCACGCTAGGCCGGGTCAATCCGAACGTCACTGGCATCGTAATTTTTGCTCGATCGCCAACCTCCCGACTTCTATATAGCGTCGGCCGGGGCCTGCCGTCCGTTGTGCCTGAAGAATTTATTTTTTGTTGCAATGTATGGTCGCAACTCCGTCGCTGATTGCCAACCGGATTGCCCTGGGTTACGTAAGCCTGCGCATCATCTGTCAACATGGCGGATGGCGTTTTGAATGGCCTCAAGGGAGCGTGATGCTTCCTCGGCTTTTGCCACCGCCCGAAAAATACAGTGATGATTGATCTGCACTGCCACATCCTTCCGGGTATCGATGATGGCGCGGCGGATCTGTCGATCTCGCTCTCCATGGCGCGAGCATTCGTCGCAGACGGTGTCACGGCTGTGGCCTGTACGCCGCACATCTTACCCGGCCTTTACCAGAACAGTGGCCCACTAATCCGGCAGGCTGTGCAATCCCTCCAGGAAGCCATCGACCAAGCAGGCATTCCACTCCGTCTCGTGACTGGCGCCGATGTTCATATCGTGCCGAATTTTGTCGCGGGCCTGCGCGACGGCACTCTGCTAAGCTTAGCCGATTCGCGTTACGTTTTGGTCGAACCACCACATCATGTAGCCCCGGCCCGCCTTGAGGACGTATTTTTTGCACTTATCGTCGCGGGCTACGTGCCCATCCTCACACACCCAGAGCGACTGACCTGGATTAAGTCGAACTACGCAACGATCCAACGGCTTATCCGGGCGGGTGTGTGGATGCAGATCACTGCCGGTTCGCTGACTGGCGCATTTGGTAGACAATCGCTATACTGGGCGGAGAAAATGTTGCAAGAGGGCTGTGTCCATATATTAGCGACGGACGCACATGATTGTGAGCGCCGTCCGCCGATCCTTGGACTGGGCCGCGAGCGAGCAGAAAAGTGGGTTGGCAGAGCCGAGGCTGAACATTTGGTTGTTACGCGTCCTGGGGGTATTGTTGCCAATGAAATTCCGAGCAATCTGCCTATGCCAGCCGCCATCGCTTCGTCAGCAGTGGTCGCTGACGTCGATCAACGCCCTTCCCCGAGCAACAGGTCAACCAATGCGCATGGACGCAATGCTGATGGCAGCCTTTATGGCATGCGCAGCGGCTTTACTGGCCGGCTGCGGCGCCTCTTTGAACGCTGATGTTCAAAGTAGTGGCCAAATTGGTGGGTTGACCTCAGTCGAACGTACAGCTGGCGTGCCTGCGGCAACAGTATCAACTGTGCCCCTGACGGCAGCCCCTTCGACAGCAACGAACCAAAAAGCCGATGTTCCAGCTGACACTGTCAAAATGACGCCAGCTATGACTTCGCCGCCGGCAACGTTTGGCGTTAGTAAGACGGCTTCTGCGACGGCGGCCCGATCGATTGACGCACCCGGCCTCAAGCCAGCGACGGCTGTGGGTACTTCTGGCACGTCAGTGGCGAAAGCAGCTGAGGCATTGACATTGGTCGCCAACCCCAGCAGCACCGCTTACAAGATTGGGCCGCAAGACATTCTCGATATCTCGGTGTTCAAGGCGCCGGAATTGTCGAAGAGCGTTCAAGTCGCAGACAATGGCATGATCAATCTGCCGCTGCTTGACGACGTGCAGGCGTCAGGCAAGACCGCGCAGGAAGTTGAACGAGACCTCGCGACCAAGCTCGGCAGCAAATACCTGCAAAAGCCACAAGTCACCGTGTTTGTTAAGGAATACAACAGTCAGCGTGTGACGCTGGAAGGCGCCGTCAAGAAACCGGGCGTCTATCCGATCCGAGGCCGCATGACGCTGCTCCAGCTAGCGGCAACATCGGAGGGTCTCACCGATATATCGGACAGTACCATGGTGATCTTCCGGGTGACCGGCGGCACGCGAACGGCTGCCAAGTTCGATATCGCCGATATCCGCTCAGGTTCGACCCCAGATCCACTCGTTCAATCGGGTGACGTCATCATCGCGCCCACTTCGGCCTTCAAGGAGGCGTACGGTGTAGTTTTGAAGGCTCTACCGCTCGCCGCCTTCGCGGCATTATAAGATCCTGACTGGTTATGTCGGGTTGCCACTGCGCTGACAGTGTTGGATTCGAGTTAAAGTCATGACTGATAGCAGCCTGACCAGCGACGCGGCCTCGGGCCGTCTTGTGCTAGCCAGCGCCAATGTTCCGGCCAACCGCGGCGCATACGGCCCGGGGCCAGCAGGCGACACCGGTGACCTCGGTGCAACGCTGTTTGAGTACTTGCGCATTCTTCACAAGCGCAAATGGCTGATCCTGAGCATCCTAGCGGTAATCGTTGCAATTGGCGGCGTTTCCACGCTGATGCAGACACCGCTCTACACGGCGACGGTTCGTCTCCAGATCGATCGTAACGTGGCCAAAATCGTTGAAGGAGGTATCGCCTCTTCTGCCGATGGGGGCGACGCCGATTTCTTGCGAACCCAGTACGAGCTGCTGCAAAGCCGAACCATGGCCGAGCGCGTGGCCTCGTCACTGAAGCTCGGAGACGAAGCCGACTTCTTTAAGCCGCGCGGTTTTTCAATTCTGAGCGCCATGCGTGGGCTGCTGTCGCCGGCCAAACCCGCCGCCAACAGCGAAGGCATCGACAAAAGGATCTTTGAGAACCGCGCCGCCGGTCTCGTACTTGAAAGCCGCGCGGTAAAGCCGGTTGCGGGCTCCAGACTTGTTGATATCACGTTTACCGATCCTGCCCCGGCCCGCTCACAGCGCGTCGCCAATGCCTTCGCCGATGCCTTCATCGCGTCCAACATCGACAAGCGGTTCGAGGCAAATTCCTATGCCAAGACCTTTCTCGATGACCAATCGCAGCAATTGAAGATCCGGCTTGAAGCATCGGAGAAGGCACTCCTCGAGTTTGCTGAGAAAGAGCAGATCATCATCGTCAACGAGAAGTCCTCGATTGCCGAGAGCAATCTCGCGGCAGCTAACGCTGCACTTGGCGGGCTCATTGCCGAGCGGATCAGGAACGAGCAAATCTGGCGACAAGTCGACAATGTCACTGCGATCGACTTACCGCAGTTTCTGAATAATGGCGTAATTGTCGGGTTGCGCGCCCAGCGGAATACGCTGGCTAGCGAGTACAAGGACAAGCTGCAGACGTTCAAGCCCGCCTACCCGACCATGGTGGAACTGAGCAACCGGATGTCGGAAATCGACCGCCAGCTCGCAGCTGAAGTGAAAACCATCAAGGCATCGCTGAAGGGTGCCTACCAGTCCTCGGTCAACCAGGAAACCGAGACCAAGAAACAGATTGAAGAGTTGCGCTTGGAAGTGCTCGATCTGCAAAAGCGCAGCATCCAATACAACACATTGAAGCGCGAGGTTGATACCAACCGATCCCTCTACAATGGGCTTCTGCAGCGTTTCAAAGAAGTCGATATCGCCGGTGGCGTCGGCACAAACAACGTGTTCATTGTTGATCGAGCAATAACACCGGGCTCCCCGTCGTCTCCGAACCTTCCGCGTGCACTCCTGCTTTCTTTAGCCTTGGGCCTCGGTGCCGGGCTCGCTGCCGCTTATCTGCTCGAGCGCCTTGATGATACGATCAGCACGCCCGAGGAAATCGAGCGGACGACCGGCCTGACGACGCTCGGTATTATCCCGAAGGTCGCAACCAACACTACTGTTGAAGTGGAAGGGGCAGACCCCCGCTCGGCTGTATCGGAGGCCTACCGTTCGCTTTGCACTTCGCTTCAGTTCACAACCGACAGCGGCCTGCCGAAGTCGATGCTGGTGACAAGTGCGGGCCCATCCGAAGGCAAATCGGTCACCGCTCTGGCGATCGCTCGGCACTTCGCCGCACTTGGGCTCAAAGTACTGCTCGTCGACGCCGATATGCGCAATCCTTCGATGCACAAGAAGCTAGGCCTCGATAACGGCACCGGCTTGAGCAACTACCTGACAGGCGCCTGCACCCCACCCGAGGCCATGCAGACCACCACCATACCTAATCTTGCATTCATGGCGACCGGCCCGTTGCCGCCCAACGCCGCCGATCTGCTCGGCTCTCCACGCTTGCTATCGTTGCTGACCGTCGGTCTCGAGGTCTTCGACTTGATCGTCCTCGATGGCCCGCCGGTGATGGGGTTAGCCGACGCCCAGCTGCTTTCCAGTTCGGCCGCTGCTTCGATATTCGTCGTCGGTGCGGGTCAGGTCAGAAATGGTGCCGTTCGGGGTGCCTTGAAACGGCTCGAACTAGCCCGCGCGCCGATCATCGGTGCGGTTTTGACCAAATATGATGCCAAAAATGCAGGCTACGGTTATGGCTACGGCTACGGCTATGGCTACGGTCAGAACGCCTACAATTACGGCAGTACTTTTGCCGGGACAGTTGATAAGAAAGCCCGAATTACCGGCACGAAGGAAAAGGGTTGATGAGCGAGGCAACGGCAGTTCGCGTTGCCATCGACCTGTTGCGGGTACCCTCACGCGCCCGCTTGATCAGAGAAGCGCCGTTACCCCACGGGATGGAGCTATTGCTTAGGATCGCTGCTGGGGAACGTTCGGCAATCGACGCCGCGCTAGTAAAGACCGAAAGATCCGAGGCGGTCTTGAGGCAGGCAGCCGAGTTTTTCATCGAGCAGATCCTGTTGTCACCCGAGTCCCAGAGCTACCGTGTGCTCGGCGCCAACCATGATGCGCCAAGCGCCGAGCTCAGGCGCAACATGGCCTTGCTTGTGCGCTGGATGCACCCAGATGTTACCGAGAGCGTCGACCGTTCGATGTTTGCAGGCCGTGTCACCCTCGCCTGGAACGATCTCAAGACGGCCGAGCGTCGATCGGCCTACGACGAGACGCATGACAACGGTATGGGGTCGCGTAACGCGCGAAACTCGAAAAAGAACTCCAGCAGGCCTGGCCGCAGATCGAAGTTGCGCAGGCTCAGCACCAACGGGTCTGAAAGCGGCAAAATGATACGCTCGGAAAATGCAACTGGCCACGATGCGGCCCGGCAGCCAAGCTTACTGCGACGGGCGTGGTTGCTGCTGCTACGTCGTTCGAGAGGTTGAGCCTTGCCCTCTCGCGACCATGGCTTCACGACAGATCAGAGATCTACCACTGTGCCAGACCGGTCTTCTTCTTTTGCTGGTTTGGCCGACAGCCATTCCGGATTCGCGAACAAGGTGGATGTTAAGTCCTTCCGCTGGTTCCAAGCGATAATTCTTGCGGCCCTGGGTGTTGCTCTACTTTGGCTGGTCTTGACCAAGTCCATGGCCGCGTATCTTGCCGATGTCGCGCCGGAATGGGCCCTGAAGCTCAATCCCAATGAGCCAAATGCGCTGCTTCGCCTTGCTGACCAAAAACTAAATCTGATCCGGGCAGCAGAGGCGAATGCCAAAAAAATCGGCCAGTTTGCGATCGCGGCTTCCGCCATCGGAAGACCAGGGCCTGAGAAAATAGCGACCCTCCCTGAGCCGGCAGCAGGCGCAGGACCGGCAACTCCCCTTGCCGCCGACGCTCAGGCTGATAGTTCGGAAGCTCTGGCAAAAGCTCAAAGAAAGGCGCTTGACGAAATCCGTTTACTGACGCAACGGGCAATTCTCCTTGCGCCCCTTAACGCACACGCATTCGCCATTTTGGCTGAACTTGCCGAGCGTGATGGTGACATGCCGCGGGCGCTTGAACTCTCCAAAGCCGCCATGCGTAGGTCGCTGCGAGAAAGCGGGGCAATTTATCGTTTGTTGCAGGCAAGCTTTGCTGCCAAGGACTACGCTGAAAGCCTGAAACTGGCAGACGTTCTGTTGCGCACGCGGCCATCAACAGGTGTCGCTGTCATACCCATTCTGGGCCGTTTGGCTGAGACGCCCGAGGCGCGTGACGGCCTGAAATCAATGCTGATTGCCAACCCGCCTTGGCGGGCACAGTTCTTCGCTGGCCTGCAAGGCAGCATTGCCGATGCCCGCACCCCGCTTGAGCTGTTCTTGAGCTTAAAGGACACGCCTCACCCGCCATCGACCGATAACTTGCGCAGCTATTTCGACCTGCTGTTTCGCAACAACCTGCACGAACTCGCCTACTACACCTGGCTGCAGTTCCTTATTCCAGAACAGCTTGCGCGTGCGGGATTGCTGTTCAATGGAGGTTTTGATTCGCCCCCTTCAGGCTTGCCGTTCGATTGGGTGATCCAATCTGGTTCCGGCGTAACCGTTCAACTCAGCCGTCTGCCTGACGCAGACATCGGCCGCGGTCTGTACATCGAGTTCGGCTCCGGCCAAGTTCAGTTTGGAAGCGTCGCTCAGATAGTCATGCTGGCGCCAGGGAAATACCAACTAAAAGGTAAGTACAAAGGCGAGATCACCGGCCGTCGCGGCATGAAATGGCGGATGACCTGCGCCGTCG
>JANNSA010000600.1:0-6844 GCA_031402115.1 Hyphomicrobiaceae bacterium
CACTTTCCTGGCCTCGAACGCGCTATCGCCGACGATGGATATCAAAGCGCAACGACCATTGCGGCCGTCCGTCACGACGCTCGCCTGTCGCTCGAAATCGACGAACGGCCTGACCTGACTGGCTTCGTCGTGCTAACCAAGCGCGGGATCGTCGAACGCACATTCGGCTGGCTCGACCGGTGTCGACGATTGGCTAAAGACTTCGAGAATCTCACCAGCACTCATGCCGCATTCTTCATTCTCGCAATGATCCGTCTCATGCTGCGGTGAGTTGCAAGGCTCCGGCCCGACTTATGAAAATTGCAGACAGACCTTTAGTGACTGTTATTTCAATTTCAACGGCAAACCGGCGACCGTAAAGTAGACCTCGTCTGAGGCGCTTGCAATCCATTGATTGAGGGTTCCTGCGGCGTCACGGAAGTCCCGAGCAAGCGCATTATCAGGTACGATGCCAGCACCGACTTCGTTCGTGACGAAGATGACCGCATCGGACTGCTGTGGCAAAGCAGCGACAAGGGCACGCCCGGCGATGTGCCAGTCGTAGCCGCCGAGCATGAGATTTGTCAGCCATAGCGTCAGGCAATCGACAAGCCGAGGACCCCGGCCATCGGTCGTGGCAAGCGCACCGACCAGATCCAAAGGTTCAGCGTACGTTGTCCACGCGTCGCCACGCCGTGCTTGATGAGCGGAAATGCGTGCGGCCATTTCGCCGTCGCGCGCCTCTGCCGTTGCGATGTAGGTTGCGCGAGATGAAAAGCTAAGCGTCTTGGCTTCGGCGATCGCACTCTTACCGGACCGCGCACCGCCGGTGACCAGGATGGTTTTGCTCATATGACCTCTTTTGCACTGGCTCCCTAGAGAGCAGAAACTGCGGCCGTATGAAACATGAAAGATGGAAGGCAGCTGTGAACCTGACGACGAGAACTGATACGGCGCCGTTGTCCGTGGGCTTGGCGCCATGACCAGCGCTGCCATTATGGTTCTGGCCCTCCTGATCGACGTGGCCATCGGCTGGCCAAACGCGCTCTATCTAAAGCTTGGACACCCCGTGACGTGGATCGGTGTCGTCATCTCCACATTGGATACCACGTTGAACCGGGAAACGACCGCCGAAACGGTGCGGCGCATGGCCGGTGTGCTCACGGCCCTTGTTGTGGTTGCACTAGCTGCGATCTCGTCCTGGGCGTTGACAATGCTACTCCCAACCGGCTGGGCCGGTGCTATCATTGCCGCCTTGATAGCCTGGCCGCTTATTGCTGCTCGGTCCATGCATGAGCATGTCGAGGCCGTGCTGCAGCCGTTGTCAGTTGGTGATCTTGATCAGGCGCGACAGTCGGTTGCTATGATCGTCGGGCGCGATCCCTCGGGACTTGATCAGGCCGGGATCGTGCGGGCGGCGATCGAGAGTCTAGCTGAAAACACGTCCGACGGAATCGTCGCACCGGTTTTCTGGGGCGTGATTTTCGGACTTCCGGGGATTGCCTCCTACAAGGCGATCAACACACTCGACTCGATGATCGGGCATCGAACGCCGCGGCACAATGCTTTCGGCTGGGCTGCAGCGCGGATCGACGATATCGCGAACCTGGCGCCTGCACGGTTGACTGGAGCCCTGTTTGCGGCGGTCTCGGTGAGGCCCGGCGCGGCACTGGCGACCATGTGGCGCGACGCGCGCCATCACCGCTCGCCCAATGCCGGCTGGCCTGAGGCTGCGATGGCCGGAGCATTAGCCGTTCGGCTATCGGGGCCACGGATCTATGCCGGACGACAGTCGGAAGAGCCATGGGTCAATCGTGCCGCGGCCGACCCAAAACCGCATGATCTGGCTCTGGCGCTTGCGCTATACCGCCGGGCCATGCTCATGCTGGCGACCGTGCTAGCGCTACTCGCGCTGGTCTGAACGCGTATCCATGAAGGAGCATCCCATTCGCGATCACGGCGGCAATATCGACGCGGCACAGGCGCGTTTTGGCGGCTCCGATTGGATCGATCTTTCGACGGGCATCAACCGTGTGCCCTATTCGGTGCCAACTTTACCACCAGAGGCTTGGACGACGCTGCCGACCCGTTCGGCACTGGCGCGACTGGAGCTTGCTGCACGGCGCGCTTACGGCGGTTCCGCGCCCCTGGTTGCCGTTGCTGGCGCGCAAGCCGCCATCCAGCTGATCCCTCGGCTCACACACCCAGGGACCGCCCGCATCCTTGCCCCGACCTACAACGAACATGCAGCCTCGTTGCGGTCAGCCGGTTGGCACGTTGCGGAGGTTTCGACATTGGCCGAGCTTGCGGGCTCTGATCTGGCGGTTGTTGTCAATCCAAACAATCCAGACGGTCGGATCCATACGCTGGATGCGTTAGTGGCGTTGTCGCGACATGTTGGCCGACTGGTCGTGGACGAAAGCTTTGTCGATCCGCGGCCCGATCAGTCACTAGCAGCGGTCGCAGGCGAAGAGCGGATTTTAGTGCTGCGATCGTTCGGCAAGTTCTATGGCTTGGCGGGCGTGCGCCTTGGGTTCGTCATCGGCGGTGAAAGCGATATTACTAACCTTGCAACCATGGCTGGTCCCTGGGCCGTCTCCGGCGCGGGCATAGAAATTGGTACCGTGGCTTTGTCAGATACGGCTTGGCATCATGGTACCGCGATGCGATTAAGGGCCGATGCGAAGCGGCTTGATGCCTTGGCGCAATCGGCAGGCTGGCCGTTGGTGGGCGGGACTGAGTTGTTTCGCCTCTACGAGACAGCCAACGCGATGGAGGCTCAGGATCGGCTTGCTCGGCGGCAAATCTGGACCCGCGCGTTCCCTTATTCAACGACATGGCTGCGCTTAGGTTTGCCCGGAACCGAGAGCGAATGGGAGCGCTTGGCGATAGCACTCCAACACGGAGTGCGCCAAGACTGCTAAGCTGATTAACGGGCAAGAGCTAAAATGCCGGCGACATTGAGATGAGCCTCGAGATGCGCAGCAAGGGCGTCGAGGGTTAGATCGATTTCATCGGCGTAGTTCATGGTCGATGGTGCAGCGCCGAATTGCGCAAGGAATGCAGCACGAAACGCGTCGCCAGTGAACACGCCGTGCAGGTAGGTTCCCATGATCCGGCCGTTAGGTGAAACAGCGCCTTCAGGTTCACCGGCAATGGCTGCGAACGGCCGTGCGCGCGCCGGACCCTCGGTTCTGCCGATATGGATTTCATAGCCCTCAATCGCCGCGCCACTTGCTACGTGCATTGCACTGGTGCGCGTCAGGCGCTTGTCAGCGGTCATTATCGTTGCGACGTCGAGCAAGCCGAGGCCTGGGGTTTCGCCAACCGGTCCTTCGATGCCGTGGGGATCGCTGATTGTGCGGCCGAGCATCTGATATCCGCCACAAATGCCGAGGAGGTGTCCGCCGCGCCTGACATGGGCGGCGATGTCGATATCCCAGCCTTGCGCGCGGAGAAATGCAAGGTCGCCGCACGTTGATTTTGACCCTGGCACAATCACAAGATCGGTGTCGCCAGGGATCGCGTCGCCGGCACGTACCATAGTCAGGTTGAGACCCGGTTCCTGCGCCAGCGGATCGAGATCGTCGAAGTTTGCGATGCGCGACAAAAGCAGGCAAGCGACCTTTAAACGGGTTTGACCACCAATTTGGTTAAAGCGCCGGAATGGAAGATCCAGCGCGTCCTCGGCGGGAAGCTTGGAGGCGCCAGTAAAGAACGGCAGCACACCAAAGCCACACCATCTGGTGCGCGCTTCGATCTCTTTATAGCCGCCGTCAAACAATCGTGGATCGCCGCGAAACTTGTTGATGACAAACCCTTCAATCATCGCGGCATCGGCGGGGTCGAGAACGAATTGCGTACCAATAATCTGCGCAATCACGCCTCCGCGGTCGATGTCGCCTGCCAAAATAACCGGCACGTTGGCCGCGCGGGCAAATCCCATATTGGCAATGTCACCGGCTCGCAAATTGATTTCTGCTGGACTACCTGCCCCCTCGACAATGACGAGATCGACGCTGCGTTTCAGGCGTTGGAAGCTGTCTAGCACCGGCGCCATCAGGGTCGGCTTGAGTGCAGCGTACTCTCGCGCCCGGACCGTCGTGAGGCGCCGTCCCTGGACGACGACCTGGGAGCCGGTTTCGCTTTCGGGTTTAAGGAGAACGGGGTTCATATCGGTATGGGGCTCGATACCGCACGCCAAAGCCTGCAATGCCTGCGCACGGCCTATCTCGCCGCCGTCCGCGGTAACCGCAGCATTGTTCGACATATTCTGGGGTTTGAAAGGCGCGACTTTCAGGCCGCGCAGCTTGGCGGCCCGGCAGAGGCCGGCGACAAGCAATGACTTACCGACGTTCGAGCCAGAGCCCTGGATCATGAACGCCCGCATCGCCTTAAAACTCGACGCCGGGTTGCGCTTTGATGCCCGACCGGAACGGGTGTTTGATAAGCGTCATTTCCGTCACCAGATCGGCGATTCCAATGAGTTCCGCTTTCGCATTGCGGCCGGTGAGCACCACATGCGTCATTGGTGGTTTCTCATCTCGTAGGAAGTTTACGACTTCGGCGACATCGAGGTAATCGTACCGCAGCGCAATGTTGATTTCATCCAGAAGAACCAGGCGGATCTCAGGGTTCTTGATCAACCCTTTAGCCGTGTCCCAACCGGCGCGAGCCGCCGCAATGTCGCGGGCGCGATCCTGAGTTTCCCAGGTAAAGCCCTCACCCATGGCGTAGAACTGGCAAAGCCCTGCAAAATGGCGTTCGATCAGTCGGCGCTCGCCGGTGTCCCAAGCGCCCTTGATGAACTGCACCACGGCTGAGGGCATTTCGTGGGCAATGCACCTCAGGATCATCCCGAACCCGGAAGATGACTTGCCCTTGCCAGCCCCGGTATGGACGATGATCAGCCCCTTATCGCCCGCCTTCGTTGCCATGATTTTGTCGCGCGCAGCCTTCTTCTTGGCCATCTTCACGGCATGCCGCGCATCTTCGGTTTCGATAGGGTCGGTCGGCATCAGGTGTTCCGTTGCTTGACAAAGGGGATAATTGCTCCCCAAGTGGATGTGCACTGGTTCCTGTCTATGACAGGCGAAGAGGGAATGCGATAGGGTCTAGCCCGAAGCGCAGCCGCCCCCGCGACCGTGACCGGAAAGTTCACCCCAAGCCACTGGCCTCACGGCTGGGAAGGTGGGGTGGACGTTGGGGCGACCCTAGATCCGCGAGCCGGGAGACCTGCCAGAGCAGATGATAACGGGCGGACGGGGTGTTCCGCGGCCGGATGGCACGTGCCTTTTTGCGTGTTAGCTGCGCCGCTTCCTATGCTGCCTATGTGAAACGCATGGGACACGATGAAAAGCGTAACGCTGCATGTTTGCATCACCTGTCGCGCTGGAGAAACGGTGGTCGAGGGCACCCTGTGTCCTGGTGCGCGCCTCCACGCAGCCCTCACGGCGAAGGACAGTTCCTCGGCGGTGCGTGTCGTCCCAGTCGAATGTCTCTCCGCCTGTTCCCAAGGGTGTGCAGTCGCCCTCAGCGCCGATGGCCGCTGGTCGTATGTCTATGGCCGCATGTCTGAATCCAATGCAGCCGACATCCTTGCCGGCGCGGCAAGCTACGCAAAAGCTGCCGACGGGATCGTACCATGGCGCGAACGGCCTGAAATTTTCCGCAAGCAGAGCCTTGCCCGAATTCCACCGATGGAGCGCACATGACAGATCTGGCCAAAATTCCCGTTACAGTCATTACCGGGTTTCTGGGATCGGGGAAAACCACGCTCGTTCGCCATCTGATGCAAAACCCCTCCGGTAAGAGGCTGGCGATCCTGGTCAATGAGTTCGGCACGCTTGGCGTTGACGGTGACATCCTTAAGTCCTGCGCCGATGAAAACTGCCCGGTTGAAAACATTGTAGAGCTTGCGAATGGCTGCATTTGTTGCACCGTCGCCGACGATTTCATTCCCGCGATCGAAGCGCTCATGGCGTTGCCAAAGCGGCCCGACCATATTCTGATCGAAACGTCAGGGTTGGCGCTTCCCAAGCCCCTGTTGAAAGCGTTCGACTGGCCCGCAATCCGGTCCCGCATCACCGTCGATGGTGTCATCACAGTTGCTGATGCCGAAGCGGTAGCTGCGGGTCGGTTCGCCCCGGACGTCGCAGCGGTCGAGGCGCAACGCGCCGCCGACGATAGTCTCGATCATGAGTCGCCGCTTTCGGAGGTATTCGAGGATCAGATCGCGTGCGCTGATATCGTGCTCCTCTCAAAGGCCGATCTGGCGGGTGACGCCGGGTTGGCTACGGCGCGCAGGGTCATCGAAGCCGAGGCCCCGCGCGCCGTGCCGATGTTGGCAATGACAGACGGAATCATCGACCCGCGCATCATTCTTGGCCTGAACGCTGCCGCGGAAACCGATCTAGCCGCGCGACCTTCCCACCATGATGGCGGTGAGGACCATGAACACGAGGATTTCGACAGCATGGTGATCGACTTGCCGGAAACGGCAGACCCGGAGGTCCTGTCAGAGGCGATCCGCCGGTTGGCGCGCGAGCAACATATCTTGCGCGTCAAGGGTTACGTCGCGGTCAAAGGCAAGCCGATGCGATTGCTGGTGCAGGCGGTGGGCGAGCGCGTGCGGAGCCAATTCGATCGGCCATGGGGATCGCTGCCACGGACCTCGCAGCTCGTTGTCATCGCCGAGCGCCATCACATCGATCCAGCGGCGATCAAAGCTGTTCTCGAGGCTTGATCAGCTATGCACGGCAGCTTTCGCGAGTCCTATGGACTGGATGAAACAGGGCAACCGTTCGACTTGGGGCAGACCCCGGCTGATCTCGTTGTGCTGTCGTTTTCAGATAGCGATCTTGGC
>JANNSA010000601.1:0-21791 GCA_031402115.1 Hyphomicrobiaceae bacterium
ATCAAGCATCGGGAGAGGCAACAGCGGCGCCACGCGACCGATCCTAAAACCATAATCCCGCCAGCTTCGTTAACCAGTCGTTATGCAGTGACAGCTAGCTTGGCATCTCGATAATCCGAATCGGGATCGGCACCAAAGTCATGCTGGGCAAGTCAATCGGCGGCAAATCCAACTCGCTGCTCAGCGAGTATGCGAGCTTGCTCGGCGACGCAGTGATGCGGCACCGGACGCGCTTTGCTGAGCAATCAGCGCGCGTCGAGGCCGAACTTGCGAATAAGTTGAAGTCCGAGTTCATTGCCAATATGAGCCATGAATTGCGGACGCCGCTGAATACGATTATCGGATTTTCCCGGCTCATTTCGGAGCATGAGAAACGCTCGTTGACGCCGGAGAGCATTAATGAATATTCCGGCCTGATCCAAGAATCGGCGAAACACCTGCTGTCGATCATCAATGATATTCTGGAAATATCCAAGATCCAGAGTGGCCGGTTCAGTCTCGACGTGCATCCGCTCGATCTCGACGAGTTGCTGCTTGGTTGCCTGCCTTATTTCAAGGTCGCGGCTGAGGAACGTGGCGTGACGCTGATTCAGGATGTCTCGCGCACCATGCCAATGGTCGGTGCAGACCCGGTCAAGCTGCGTCAGGTGATGCTCAATCTGCTCAGCAACGCCATCAAGTTCACCCCCGATGGCGGCCGCGTGACATTGCGCGCGCATCAGGAAAACAAGTCGCAGGTCAAGATCACGGTACGCGATACCGGCATTGGCATGAACGAGGAAGAAGTAGCCATCGCGCTGCTACCGTTCGGCCAGGTCGATGGCGGCCGCTCCCGCATGCGCGAAGGCACCGGACTCGGTCTGCCGATCGCCAAGGCTTTGGTCGAAAAGCATGGCGGCGTCATGGATATCAAATCAATCAAGGATCAAGGCACGGAAGTTACCATCCTGCTGCCGATCTCGGAACACACCTATCAAGGCGTAGCGTTGGACATTGATCCGGAAACAATGGCGGCTCGCCAAGCGGGCGAACAGCGGGCACTCTAGGGGGCACTACCCGTGTATATCTCTACGTCTGACAATAGGTTGCGCGACGGGCAAACCGATCTTTCGATCGGGCGCATCGTTTCGGTGACGGGCTCCAAGGCAATCGTCCTGTTGGACGATAAGCGGCGCTCAAAGGACCCCAGTGCCGGGCGGCCCGAAATGGGCACGCTGCTGGCCGTCGACACCACCCAATCGATCGTGCTTGGCCTGGTGTCAGCGCTGTCCGTACCGGTGCCGGCGCAAAAGGAAGAAGATCCGGAAGTCTGGATCGCCGAACTTGGTCTGGTCGGTGAAATTCCGAAACCAGTTGATGGCAAGGCTGGCAGCTTCCAGCGCGGCGTGACGTCGTATCCGGCGCTGGGTGACCGCGTCCGCGTCGCCTCCAAGGAAGAGCTGTTGCGCGCCTTCACTGCCCCGGCGGAAAGCTCCGTGCGGATTGGCGTGATCCGTCAGGACGCGACCATTCCGGCGATGGTCAAGACCGACGACATGCTCGGCAAGCACTTTGCCATTCTTGGCACGACCGGCACCGGCAAGTCGTGCACGACCGCGCTGATCCTGCGCAACATCCTGGAAAAGAACCCGCAGGCGCACATCGTCCTGCTCGATCCGCATAATGAATATGCCACCTCTTTCGGCGAACGCGCCGAGGTGATCACACCGCACAATATGCATTTGCCCTATTGGCTCTTGACGTTCGAAGAGCTGGTGGAAGTGCTGATCGGCAATCCGGAAGAACGCAAACAAGAAGTCGAACTGCTCATTGAGCTGATTCCGGCCTGCAAGGGCAAGTTTGGCACCAAGCAAGGCGGCAACGAACGCACGCCAGCGCTGAAGCGTTCGGCGGGTCTGGCCAGCCGCTTCACCGTTGACACGCCGGTGCCCTACCGCATGTCCGACCTGATCGGCATGATCGACGACAAGATGGGCATGCTGGAGAACAAGCGTGATCTGTCGCCCTACCGTTGGCTGAAAGCGCGCATCGACCTGATCTCGCAGGACCCGCGCTACGGCTTCATGTTCGGTGGCTTTACCGTCAACGACTCGATGGCTTCCATTCTCGGCCGCTTCTTCCGCATTCCCGTCAACGGCAAGCCGATCACGATCCTTGAACTGACGGGCCTGCCGACCGAAATCGTCAACGTCGTCGTGTCCGTGCTCTGCCGCATGACCTTTGACTTCGCGATGTGGGGCGAGGGTCATGTGCCGGTGACGTTGGTGTGCGAAGAAGCGCATCGGTATGTGCCGGTGAACTCAGCATCGGGCTTTGAGCCTGCCAAGCGCGCTATCGCCAAGATCGCCAAGGAAGGCCGCAAGTACGGCGCTTCGCTGTGTATCGTGACGCAGCGCCCCGCTGAGATCGATCCGACCATCCTGTCGCAATGCAACACCGTGTTCGCCCTGCGCATGTCGAACGACCGCGACCAGGCCATCGTGCAGTCAGCGATCGCCGACACGGGTTCGGGCCTGCTTGAGTTCCTGCCGGCGCTTGGTTCACGCGAGGCCATCGCATTTGGTGACGGCATGACCTTGCCAGTACGCATCAAGTTTGACGAACTGCCGAAGCACGCTCTGCCGCGTTCGTCGACGGCGCGCTTCTCCGAGAAGTGGAACATGTCGGTTGGCGACGACAACTTCCTGTCGACGGTTGTTGAGCGTTGGCGCGCGTCCGGCAGCCCGCATGCGGCGGTTGTCGAGGACGCACTGGCGCAAGAAGCCGCCGAAGCTGCCGGCATGATGCAGCAGATGCCGATGGAAATGGCGCCGCCGCCGCGTCCGCAGGCGCCGATGCCAACCATGCCGACACTGCGTCAGCCGCCGATGCCGCCGCAGGCCTATGCGCAACCGCCGCAACAGCCGCAGATGGCTCAGGCGCCAATGGGCCAGCCGCAGAACTACGGCTACCCGCAACAACAGCCGCCGCAGGGCTATCCGCAGCAGCCGCAGCAGGGCTATCCGCAGCAGCCGCCGCAGGGCTACGCGCAGCAGATGCCGCCGGGCTATATGGCGCAACCAAGCGCCTATGGCATGGACCCCAACAACCTCAGGCCGCCGATGCAGCAGCAGCAGCCGATGCAACCGCAGCAGATGCACCCCAATCATCCGGGCATGAATCCGAACATGGGGCATCAAGGCATGGGTCAGCCAGCCGAGCAGCAGCGCGGCAACCTGCTGCGCAAGCAACCGGCAGAGGATCCGCGACGTGGCGCCGAAGTGCCGCAACCGGCACCAGCCGTGAAGCGCTCCGGCGGGCTTGGTGGCTTGCTGCGCCGCCGCGAGCAATAGTCGCGCACTTGGCTAGACTGCCAATGAATTGAACTCGTGCTATGGCCTCCTGCGACAACGCAGGAGGCCAAGTCATGTCAGCTGCCCAGCCACCCCAGTTCGCGGGCGTGTTCATTCATGAGTCCGCAGTTGTCGATCTACCCTGCACGATCGGGCGCGGTACCAGGATCTGGCACTTCGTGCATGTGCTGGCCGGCACTGTGATCGGCGAGGATTGCGGGCTCGGCCAAAACGTCATGACCGGCCCAGATGTGACGATTGGCAACCGCTGCAAGATCCAGAACAATGTCGCTCTGTATCGCGGCGTGACCTTGGAAGACGAAGTCTTCTGCGGCCCGTCGGCGGTGTTCACCAATGTCCTGAACCCGCGCGCCGGCATTGAACGCAAGGACGCGTTCCGGCCAACCTATGTCGAGCGCGGCGCCACCATCGGCGCCAATGCCACGATCGTCTGCGGCAACCGGCTCGGCCGTTACTGCATGATCGGCGCTGGCGCCGTTGTCACCCGCGATGTGCCAGCGCACGCGCTGATGGCTGGCGTGCCGGCGCGGCGCATCGGCTGGGTCAGCGAGCGCGGCGTCCGCCTCGGCGATGACCTGACCTGTCCCGAGGATGGCAGCCGCTACACCGACAATGGGGTAGGCGGATTATCCAAGGCGCCGTGACCTCGGATTGACCTATTCCGGGGACGGCGTTGCGGCCTCGAACGCCAGCGCCAACGCCGCGAACTCGGCGACGCTGAGTTGTTCGGCGCGCCGTGTTGGATCGATGCCGGCTTTGGCCAGCAGCAGTTCGGCAAATGGCGTCAATTGCTTCAGGCTGGCGCGCAGCATCTTGCGGCGCTGCCCAAAGGCCGCTTGCGTGACACGGCCGAGCATGGCGACGGATGGTGTTGGCGACGCTGGCAGTTTCGGGATGATCTGCACCAAGGCGGATTCCACCTTGGGCGATGGCGTGAACGCCGATGGCGGCAGCGTGAACAGCAGCCGGGCGCTGGCCCGGAACTGCGTCAGCACGCTGAGCCGGCCATAAGTCTTGCTACCGGGCTCAGCAACAATTCGCTCCGCCACTTCCTTCTGGAACATCAACGTCATACGCTCGTACCAGGGCGGCCACGGATCGCGCGTTAGCCAGTTCACCAGCAGCACAGTCGCGACGCCGTAAGGCAGGTTGGCGGCGATCGCGACGGGGCTCGTCACAAGCTCGGCCATGTCTGTTTCGGTGGCGTCGGCGGCGATGACCGTGAGGCGCCCGGGATAGCGTGCAGCGATTTCGGCCAGTGCTGGCAGGCAGCGGCTGTCACGTTCGATCGCCACCACGCGATCCGCGCCCTCGGCCAGCAGCGCGCGTGTCAACCCGCCAGGCCCTGGCCCGACTTCGACGATCGTGCGACCAACCAGCGGTCCAGCAGCGCGAGCGATGCGGGCCGTAAGATTGAGATCAAGGATGAAGTTCTGGCCAAGGTTCTTTTTGGCGGCGAGGCCATGCCGGGCGATGACATCGCGCAGCGGCGGCAGGTCGTCGATCATGCAGCAGCGCTAGCGCTGGGTGCACGCCGCCGGGCCAGCCGGTCTGCCAGCAACAGCGCCTCGATAAAGCTGGTGGGACTGGCCTCGCCCGATCCTGCGATATCGAATGCCGTGCCGTGATCCGGCGAGCTGCGCACGAACGGCAATCCGAGTGTGACGTTGACGCCGCGATCAAATGCCAGCGTCTTGATCGGGATCAGCGCCTGATCGTGATACATAGCAAGACAGGCATCGTAACGCTGGCGGGCTGCCTCATGAAACAGCGTGTCAGCTGAAACCGGGCCAAACACCTGCATGCCCTTGGCCTTCAGCACCTCAACCGCTGGCGCGATGATATCACGTTCCTGAAGGCCAATGCTGCCGTTCTCACCAGCATGCGGGTTAAGGCCCGCCACGGCGATGCGCGGCCGGCCGATGCCGAAATCGCTGATGAGCGCTCGGTGCATCACCTCGGCAACGGCAACGATGCGCTCCTTGGTGACCAATCGCGGCACGTCAGCGAGTGGCACGTGGATCGTTAGCGGCACCACACGCAAGTCAGCACTGGCCAGCATCATCACTGGCGTGACGGGCTTGTGCCAGTGCCGCTCCGCCAACTCGCCGAGGAATTCCGTATGACCTGGATGGCTGAAGCCAGCTTCGTGCAGCACATGTTTGGCGATCGGCAGCGTCACCAGGCCCGCCATCGTGCCGTCTCGCACCGCCGCCACGGCATCTTCAATTGCGGCGATGGTGCCACCCGCTGATTGGGCGTTCGGCGTACCGGCCACGCTGCGGCCAGCGCAGTGCACAGGGATTACGGTGAGCTGATCGCGAGGCAGGCCGGCCTTCAGAGTCCGCACGACATTCAAGGCCACGGCAATCTTCAGCTGCCGCGCCCGTTGCTCCAGCACTTCCGGATCAGCAAATGCCACGAAGGGCGGCAGCGCCGCGATGCGCCGCTTGTTGAGCAGAAGTTGCGTCAGGATTAGCAGATCGGGACCGATGCCGGCCGGATCGCCCATGCTGACCGCCAACGGCGCGCGCGTTTCGCGCAAACCGTCAGTCACCGCCGCAAGCTCGCTTCGATGTGGCGCCATTGCGATACTCGATGGATGCGTTACTGCACAAATCGCTCAACAGGCCCTTAGACAAAGCGGCGAGTTTGCTTTGCTCAATCTTGGCGCGCACCGAACTGCGCTGCTCGTCAGGCGTCGCTGGCGCTGCTGGCGGCGCGTCACCTTCCACCGCAGCAATCTTGCAGACCGCATAAACCTCGATGCCGGCAGCCGTCAACATCGGTGGCGGCACGTCGCCCGCCTTGGCGTTGGCCAATATCGGTCGCGCTTGCTCCGGCAGCGCGCCAGCCGAAATTTTGTCCAGAGTCTCAAACTTCGCACCGGGAATTTTCTTCGCCAGCGCCTGGAAATTCTTGCAGCCCTTAGCTTTGCTGACGAGTTTTTCAGCCTCGGCATAGCTGGCTGCCGTGGTGGCGTCATCGGCACCCGCAGTTTGCGCGATGGTGACGCGCTGCACTTGCATTTCCGGGCCGGCAGCCGCCGCCAACGAACCTGTCGCCACCCCTTGATCGACCTCGTTATTGGCAACCGCGATCTGGCCGCGGAAGCGACGGGCGAGCACGCGTTGCCAGGAGGCTTGCGCCCGCATGCGCTCGCGGAAGGTGTCACGCCGGATGCCTTGGCCGCCGAGCGCCGCCTCGAAATCCTTGGATGACTTGCCGTTCTTTTTGGCCAGTTCAACCATCATGCCATCCAGTTCGTCATCGGCGACCATAAGATCGAGCCGTTTGGCTTCCTGTAACTGCAAGCGCTCATTGATCAACTCGACCAGCGCCTTGTCGCGGCTGCCGGGACTGGCTTCAGCCATCACCTGGCGTTTGATGCCCTCGACGAATTCCCGCTGCAAGGCGACGACTTCCTCTTTGCTCTTCGGGTTGCGCTTGGTCGCAAACTTGCGGAACTGATCCTGGATGCCGGGCGCTTGCAGCCGTGCCTTGAGTTTCTGTCCGAGGTTGTCACCACCCATCATGCGCAACAGCGACACGCGCTGATCGACCTTGTAGTTTGAGATTGGCTCATCGTTGATGACAACGATGATGGCGGTGTCGCCGCCATTGGCGGTAGATTTTGGCGTTGTTGCAGCTGCTTTGTCCACCGGCTTGACAGCTGCTTTGATGGGCTTTTTGGCTTTCTTGACGGGCTGGGGTTCGGGCTCGACGGCGGTCACGATGCCTGCGGAATCTTCAACAACCTGGGCCAGAGCCAGGTTTGCGAGGCATGCATCGGCAGCAATTGCGGCCAACAGGCCGGCAAACGCCATTCGCCAAGTCCCGCCCCTGTGCCGTCGTTGCATTGTCTGACACCTAGCCTCTTCGCCAACACTGCAGGAGCCCGGCCAAATGCCGGAGCGAATCGCAATTCGGAACTTAACCTGGGCGCCGTCGCTCGCGTACGGGAACTCGTGGGCCACAATCCTCATCCACAGTTCAAGGGCAGCCCTCTGTTGAATTCACGCATGATCACAAGCAGATGACACAATCAAGGCCAACGCGGCAGCAATCGCCTTACTGTCGCTGGTTGCTTGCATTGCCGGCCGCTGGCTCCATGGTGGATGACGACATTGCGCCACGCACCCCTTGTGATCACAGTTCGGCTCCGGCATCAGTATGCTTATCGAGCGAGGCGGGCGGTAAGCTTCACATCAGGCAACCGCCTACCCGCCAAGCATTCCGCGCCGGGCGGCAGGCTCTCCGTAAGGGAGCGCGCCCGGCGCCAACAAACCAGGGAGATGACGATGCTTGTTGGTGTTCCAAAGGAAATCAAAGTTCGTGAATACCGGGTTGGCCTGACGCCAACCAATGTGCGCGAGCTGACGGCGCATGGCCACAAGGTGCTGGTGGAAACCGGTGCCGGTGAGGGCATCGGCATGAGTGACGCCACGTATGAAGCGGCCGGCGCGACAATCGCCACCACTGCCAAGGACGTGTTCGCCAAGGCCGAAATGATCGTTAAGGTCAAGGAGCCGCAGGCGGCTGAGCGCAAGATGCTGCGCAAAGATCAGGTGCTTTTCACCTATCTGCATCTGGCGCCCGATCCGAAGCAGACCAAGGATCTGGTCGCCAGCGGCGCGACCTGCATCGCTTACGAGACGGTGACCTCGGCAGCGGGCGGCTTGCCGTTGCTGGCGCCGATGTCGGAAGTCGCGGGCCGGCTTTCCATTCAGGCCGGTGCGTACTTCCTCGAGAAGGCGCATGGCGGTCATGGCGTGCTGCTTGGCGGCGTGCCCGGGGTCGATCCGGCCAAGGTGGTGATCATCGGCGGCGGCGTCGTCGGCCGGCACGCGGCACATATCGCGCTCGGCATGGGCGCAGATGTCTGGGTGCTCGACCGCTCCGTCGATGTGCTGCGCTCCTTGTGGATGCAGTTCGACCGGCCGCTCAACACCGTGTTTTCCACGCGCGACGCGATCGAGAAGCACGTGCGCGAGGCGGACCTGGTGATCGGCGGCGTTCTGATCCCCGGCGCCGCCGCTCCAAAACTGGTGTCAGCGGCACTGATCAAGCAGATGAAGCCGGGTTCGGTGGTGGTTGACGTGGCAATCGACCAGGGCGGCTGCTTTGAAACCTCCAAGGCCACCACCCACGATGAACCGACCTATGTGGTTGATGGCGTCATCCACTATTGCGTCGCCAACATGCCGGGCGCGGTGCCGAAGACCTCCGCCGTCGCCCTCAACAACGCCACCTTGCCGTTTGTCCTGGCGCTCGCTGACAAGGGCTGGAAAAAGGCGTTGACTGACGATGCCCACCTGCGCAACGGGCTCAACGTCCACGCCGGCATGGTCACCTACAAGGCCGTCGCCACCGATCTCGGCTACGACTACGTGCCCGCTGACAAGGCGATGGCGGGATAACGGCAACAGCCTCGTGGGCGGACCCTTTAGGGCGGAACACGGCTGTCGCGGCCGTATTCCGCCCTACGAAACCTCGAGCACCGGCTTGCCGAGCATGGCCAAGTCCGGCGTGATACCGAGGCCAGGGCGGTCGGAGGTGGTCATGCGGCCGTCCTTGCGCGCCGGCGCGCCGGCGGCGATGGGCTTGGTGCCGTAGCTGTTGAAATCGGTGGCGGCGAGCAGGAATTCGCTGGGCGTCGAGCGTGCCAGATGCGCGATCGCCGCCGTCGCGATGTCACCGCCCCAGGTATCTTCAACGATCATCATCAGGCCGGCATGGACCGCGACATCGCGCACCAACCGCGCCTTGGTCAGGCCGCCAAGCTTGGAAATCTTGATGTTGATCGCGTCCATGGCGCCATCGGCAAGGCCGCGCTGCAGGGCGTCGAGGCCGTCGATGTTCTCGTCGAGCGTGAACGGTAGCGGCGTGCGGCGGCGGATCGCCAGGCATTCCGCATAGCTGCGGCAGGGCTGCTCAATGGTCACGTCAAGATCACGCACGGCATTCACGACGCGCGCCGCTTCATGCATTGTCCAGCCGGTATTGGCATCGGCAAACAGTTTGTCCCCGGGTTGCAGCTTGGCGGCGCACGCCCGGATGCGGGCGATGTCGTCCTCCACTGAACCACCAACCTTGAGCTGGAACATGCGGTAACCCTGGTCGCGGTAGCTGGCAAGATTGCCTGCCATCTCCGCGGCCGGTCGCTGCGAGATGGCGCGATAGAGCGGCACACCAGCGGGATGATGATCGCCGCCGAGCAGCATATGGCAGGGCAGCCCCGCCGCCTTGCCGAGCAGGTCCCAACAAGCGACATCCACGGGCGATTTGACATAAGCGTGGCCGAGCAGCGCGGCATCCATGTGCAGGTTGACGACATCGATATGCCGGGGATCGAGCCCGATCAGCTTCGGTGCCAGCTCCTTGAGGCCTGCCCGCACGCCGTCGGCATAAGCCGGCAGGTAGGCGGCACCAAGCGGCGTGCACTCGCCAAAGCCGGTGATCCCGGCGTCCGTATCGATTGCCACGACCGTCGCGTCGAACACCTCGACGAAGTTGCCGTTCGACCAGGAATAACGCCCCTCCACCAAGGGCAGGTTCACCTGCCAAGCCCGGATACCAGTGATCTTCATAGCGCGCGTTTCTCCCAGAATGGCTGCAGTTCGTCGGGGTTGCGCTGTCATAGCCAGGAACCGCGCCGGATGCACCGCCCGTGTGTCACCATGGCGCCGGTCGCCTGCAATGGCATTGACGCTGCGGCAAGCGACCTTACAACCTGCAATCAGCACAAGTTTGGGGGTCGTATGGGTTCGGATGTGGATGTTGTGGTGGTCGGCGCTGGGGCAGCTGGCTTGGCGGCGGCGCGAGCGCTCTTGAATGCTGGGCGCACGGTGCTGGTGCTGGAAGCGGCGGACCGGCCTGGTGGCCGCGCCTGGACCGACACAACGACATTTCCCGGCATCCCGTTCGATCGCGGCTGTCACTGGCTGCACTCCGCCTCGGTCAACCCCATGCGCGCGATCGCTGATCAATTGGGTATGGCCTATGACACGAAGCCGCGCCCGCATGAGGGCCGGCTCGTATTTGAACGCGGGCGAGGCCAATTGCCGATCGCTGAGCGCACCAGCTGGGCTGCGGTCATGGCGGCCTTCGCTGCCATGCGCGCGGCGGGCGAAGCGGGCCAGGATGTGGCTGGCGCAACTGTGATCCACTGGGGCGGCCGCTGGGACCCGCTGGTGCGCAATTGGATTGGTCTGTTCTCCAGCGCCGATCCGTCAGATCTGTCGACGCTCGATCTTGCCCGCTACTCTGATACGGACGAGAACTGGCCGGTCATTGAAGGCTATGGCGCGTTGGTGCTTGCGGCTCATGGCGATGCCTTGCCCGTCCGGCTCAGCACGCCGGTGCGCGCCATCGACCTCGGTGGGGCGGGTGTCCGGGTGACAACCGATACCGGTACAATCCGCGCCCAAGCGGTGATCGTAACGGCCTCGACTTCCGTGTTGGCGGCCGGCGGCATTTGCTTCACGCCGGAACTTCCGGTTGCCTTGAGCGAGGCGATTGCCGCCTGTCCGCTTGGTCACGCCGAGAAGATCGCCTTCCAACTCGACCAGCCGCTCGGCGAGTTCGACGAGACCACCTACTCTGACATGTTTGATCCGAGCGGCGAACTGCACCCCCTGGTCGCCACCATCAACGAGGCCGGGCGCGCCCTGATCAGTTGCGCCGTCGCCGGTGATTTCGCGCGCGACTTGACAGCCCAGGGTCCCGAAGCGGTCATTGCCTATGGCCGCGCGGCGCTGGCGGGTGCCTTGGGCGCCGGCATTCTGAAGCGGATAGTCCGGCAAACTTCCACCGCCTGGGGTACCGATCCGCTGATCCGCGGCGCTTATTCCTATGCCCGCCCTGGTCGCGCTGACCTGCGCCAGCGGCTGTCGGAAGTTGTTATGGATCGCCTGTTCCTGGCTGGCGAAGCAGTCTCGCTCAACGCCTTCAGCACGGCACACGGCGCCCACCTGACCGGCCAAGACGCAGCCCGGCGCGCGGTGGCGATGCTCGGACGAAGTGGCTGATGCCTGGAACGATAGCGCTTAAGCGCCTTGCGCTTCCGGTAACTGGTCAACTTCGCGTTCATCGCCGCCGATGGAACCCGGACGGAACACCACGACGCGCGCTGCTGCCATATCGATGGCCGGAACGTAGTCATTTGTGAACGGCACCAGTTCAGTGTCGCCGCCGTCGCTTGGCGCAATTTCCAATAGGTCGCCAGCGCCATAATTGGCGACGTCCTTGACGGCACCCCAGGTCACACCCGCGTCGTCCACCACGGTCAGGCCAATCAGATCGGCATGGTACCATTCACCGGCGGCGGCGGCCGGCAGCAGCGCGCGATCTATATAGAGTTCCGTGCCGCGCAGCGCCTCGGCGGCGTTGCGATCGGTGATGCCCTCAAGCCTCGCCACCAGCCGCTGGCCCGCGTGCTTCAGGCTAGCGATGCGGAAAGTCCGGGTGCCGGCCTGATTGGTCAACGCGGCATAGCTCGCGATGTCTTCCGGCACGGCGGCATAGGAATGCACCAGCACGTCGCCCCGCACGCCATGTGCGGGGCCGATCTGGCCAATCAGGATGCGCTTTACGTCCGGCATTGCAGCGTGGCTCAGGTCGCGGCAGCAGCGGCGGCAGCGGCCTTGTCAGCGGCAGCCTTGGCGGCGGCGGCGTTGCGCTCCAGCGTCTTCTTCTTCGGCAGCGCCTTGGCAATGCTGGTTGGCACGACGCGCTTGTACAAGCCGGCCTTGTCGAGGAAGCGGCCGACGCGATCGGTCGGTAAGGCGCCAACCGACAACCAGTGCTTGGCCCGCTCGGCGTCGAACACGATGCGGTCGGCATGGGTGTCAGGCAGGATCGGGTTGAAGGTGCCGATCTTCTCGATGAAACGGCCATCCCGCGGCGCCGTCGCTTCGGCGATAACGATGCGGTAATGCGGACGCTTCTTGGTGCCGCCGCGGGCGAGACGAATCTTGAGGGCCATTGGGAGTGCTCCTGGTTTGGATAGAGGTTGGGTTTAGGTGATGCGGGTGTCGTTTCGTTTCGGAACGGTCAGTGGCGGATGCGTTTGAGTGTCTATGCAAAACGGCCGTCATTTCTTTTTGCCCGGCGGGCCTTTGCCAGGAAAACCGGGCAGCCTCAGGCCACCGAGGCCCGGCAGTCCGCGTTGCAAGCCGCCAAGGCCGGGCAGGCCGCTGCCGAAGCCAACGGGCAGGCCGGCTGGTAGTGCCGATCCCTTGCTGGCGGTGGGCGATGCGCCCGCGTTGTCCATCAGCGCGCGCAGGTCCGGCGACAGCGCGTTCGGATCCAGCCCAGCCAGTTCCGCCTGCATCTGCGCCATCTCGGCCTCGCTTGGCTGCGCGCCGCCGCCACCCATCATGCGGCCCAGCATGCCCTTCTGCTTGCCCATCGCCTTCATCATGTCGGCCATGCCGCGGTGCATCTTCAGCAGCTTGTTGATGTCCTGTGGTTGGGTGCCCGAACCCGCCGCAATCCGCCGCTTGCGCTTGCCGTCGATGACGCGCGGATTGCGCCGCTCGAACGGCGTCATCGACGAGATCATCGCTTTCTGCCGCTTCAGCATCTTCTCATCGATGCCGGCGCTCGCCATCTGGTCCTTCATCTTGCCGATGCCGGGCAGCATGCCCATGACGCCACCGATGCCGCCCATGCGCTCCATCTGCGTGATCTGCTCGGCCATGTCTTCCAGATCGAACACGCCCTTGCGCATTTTGGCGGCGATCGCCTCGGCCTTGGTCCGATCAATCGTCTGCGCCGCTTTTTCGACCAGCGAAACGACGTCGCCCATGCCCAGGATGCGCCCGGCGATTCGGCCGGGATGGAAGTCCTCCAGCGCGTCCCACTTCTCGCCGACGCCAATCAGCTTAATCGGCTTGCCGGTGACGGCGCGCATCGAGAGCGCCGCGCCGCCGCGGCCATCGCCATCGACGCGCGTCAGCACAATGCCGGTAACACCGACGCGCGCCTGGAACGCTTTGGCGGTATTGACGGCGTCCTGGCCGGTCAGTGCGTCGACCACCAGCAGCACTTCGTGCGGCCGTGTCGCAGCTTCGATTTCTGCCACCTCGGCCATCAGTTCGTTGTCTATGGAGGTGCGGCCAGCGGTATCGAGGATCAGCACGTCATAGCCGCCCTTGCGGGCTTCCAGCTCAGCGCGCTTGGCGATCTGAACCGGCGTCTCGCCAGCGATGACCGGCAGCGTGTCGACCTTGGTCTGCTCGCCAAGCACGCGCAATTGCTCTTGCGCCGCCGGCCGGCGCGTATCGAGCGAGGCCATCAGCACGCGTTTTTTGTTCAGATTGGTCAGCCGGTAGGCAATCTTGGCTGAGGTCGTGGTCTTGCCGGAACCTTGCAGGCCGACCATCAGGATCGGCACCGGCGCCGCCGCGTTCAGATTGATCGGCTGGGCATCCGAGCCGAGCATGGCGACGAGTTCGTCATGGACGATCTTGACCACCATATTGCCTGGCGTCACCGAGCGAAGCACCTCGGCGCCGATCGCCTTGGCCTTCACCTTTTCGGTGAAGTCGCGCACCACGTTCAAAGCCACGTCGGCCTCGAGCAGGGCACGGCGCACCTCACGCATCGCGTCCGTGACATCGGCTTCCGACAGCGCGCCGCGCCCGCGCAAGCGGTCAAATACGGACGACAACCGGTCGGACAGCGATTCAAACATCAGCGTGCGGTTCCTCGTACAGATCGTAAGGTCAGCTGAACAAGCACCGATCTCACCCGAGAGCGCTTGGCGCCGTCGGATGGTGACCTGCCGCCTCCAGGCGCATGGCCCTGTGCAGCGAAGCGGCGCGGATTGCGTGCCGTCGGAAGTGCGAGGGTGTAGGCGAGCAGCGTCGCGAAGTCAAATCCGAGGCACTGTGGCGCTCGACAGGCAATTCCGCCGCCCTGTAGATTGCATCCTGTTCACGCGCCCACGCAAAGGCCCCGCAGCAATGCTGACGATCGACGCCGTCACCCAGTTGGATCGATCAAGCAACCGGCGTGCAGACGCTGTCTGGTTGGCGGAGCAACGGCGCCGGGAAGCATCCCGGTTCATCGTTTTGATCGACCTGAAGCCAGTGATCGCGCCACCGGCGGCCTTACTGACCCTAACGCCAGCGCGCGTCAGTGAACTTGGCCTTGGCGGCGAAACGCCCATCTTCCTTGGTGTCGATGATAGGGGCAGCGCTTGGTTCGCGCTCCTGCTGGATGGCGCGCGCGCCCAGTCGCAATCACCCACACTGCCGGAGCAAGCCGTTGAACTCAGGCAGCTGGCGACCGAAGGTGTGCTGGCGCGTGAGGCGCTGTCCTTGGCCGGCCAAGCCAGGGCGCTCGGCGAATGGCACCGGGTCAATCGCTGCTGCAGCGCCTGTGGCGGCATGACGGCGGCCAAGGATGGTGGCTGGCGGCGGCAATGCTGGTCATGCGGGCGCGAAACGTTTCCGCGCACTGATCCGGTCGTCATTATGCTGCCAGTGTGCGGCGACCGTTGCTTGATGGCGCGCGGACCGCACTTTCCGCCAGAAACTTTCTCGGCACTGGCCGGCTTCCTGGAGCCAGGTGAAGACATTGAGCGTGCCGTGCAGCGCGAGGTGCTCGAAGAGGTTGGGCTGACGGTCGGCACAGTGACCTATCAAGAAAGCCAGCCATGGCCGTTCCCGCACTCGCTGATGATCGGCTGCCGCGCCGAGGTCGCCGATGAACGGCTGACGATCGATCCGGCGGAAATCGCCGAGGCCTACTGGACAACGCGTGCCGAAGGCCAACTCATGCTCGATGGCACACATCCGCTCGGCCGCCGGGCGCCGGGCCATCATGCTATTGCCCGCGAATTATTGGTCGCCTTCGTCGAGGAGCGGCCGCTCAGGAGTTTTGCCCGATGACCGAAAAGACCTACAGCAATGGCGACGTCACGGTCGTTTGGCAGCCGGAACGCTGCATTCATTCAGCCAAATGCGTCAGTGGACTTTCGAACGTTTTCAACCCAGATCGGCGGCCCTGGATTGACCTGACCGGCGCTGACAGCGCGGCCGTTATCGCCCAGGTCGATCAATGTCCAACCAAGGCGCTGTCGTGGCGGCGCGAAGCGAGCAGCAAGGATGCGGCGGTTCAGTCAGCAGCCGTCACAACCGCCGCCAGCGCCGTTTCGCCCGATGCCGTCAGTGTGGAATTGCTGCCGAATGGCCCGCTGATTGTGCGCGGACCCCACACGGTCACCGGTGCTGACGGCAAGTCGGTGCAACGTAAGGGCCCGTCGGTGTATTGCCGCTGCGGCGCATCCAACCGCAAACCCTTTTGCGACGGCACCCACACCCGCATCAACTTCAAAGCATGATGGCGGCAGCTCACCGCCACCAGGCGCGCTTCTGGCGGCGGCGGACGGGCGCTTTCTGGCCGAAGGCAGCGTAAATGACCTTGCCGACAGCGCGGACGATGGCGTTGACGATCGTGCGGTCCATGGTGATCTCCCAGGGAGGTGAGTCGATCCCTGTTTCTAACAGCAATACCTGAGGCCTGTGGTCGAAAATCACGATGCGTGCAGGTGCCTAGTGATGGATCTATATGTATTGCGTGACAGCCAACAGGAACTGCAGCCATGAGCCTGCCGCCGCCCGATCGTCTGCGCATTGCCCTGGCACAAGTCAACCCGACGCTTGGCGATCTCGCCGGCAACACCGCGATCTTGCGTCACGCACGCGCCGAGGCGGCCGCCGCCAAAGCCGACATCATTCTGTTCCCCGAATTGTTCATCACCGGCTACCCGCCGGAAGACCTGTCGCGCCGGCCAAGTTTCGCCGCGGCCTCACGAGCGGCAGTGGAGGCGCTGGCCGATGAAACCAAGGATGGTGGCCCGGCCGTGCTGGTCGGCTGCGTCTGGCCCGAGGACGGTAAATACTACAACGCAATGGTCTTGCTCGATGCCGGCAAGGTGCAGGGCGTGCGCTTCAAGGTCGATCTGCCAAACTACGGCGTGTTCGACGAGAAACGGGTGTTTGACGTTGGCCCGATGCCCGGCCCGCTGATGGTGCGCGGCGTCCGCATCGGCGTGCCGATCTGCGAGGATATCTGGCGCGGCGAAGTCGTTGAATGCCTGGAGGAGACCGGCGCCGAACTGCTACTGGTGCCGAACGGTTCACCCTTCGCGCTCAACAAGGATGACGTGCGCATCAACATTGCGGTGGCGCGCGTCACCGAGTCGAAACTACCGCTGGCCTATCTCAACCAGTTGGGCGGCCAGGACGAACTGGTGTTCGACGGCGGCTCATTTGTGCTCAACGCCGATTGCTCGCTCGCCGTGCAGGCGCCGGCCTGGCGCGAGGCGCTGATCATCACCGACTGGACGCGGACGGCCAAGGGCTGGCACTGCGCCACAGGTGAACGCGTGCTGCTGGAGGAAGGCGACGCCTCGGCCTATCAGGCCTGTGTGCTTGGTTTGCGCGATTACGTTCGCAAGAACGGCTTTCCCGGTGTTGTGCTCGGGCTGTCGGGTGGCGTCGATTCGGCGCTAGTGGCTGCCATGGCGGTGGACGCGCTCGGGCCTGATAAAGTGCACTGCCTGATGCTGCCGTATCGCTACACCAGCGAGGACAGTTTGGTGGATGCCAAGGAGTGCGCCAAACGGCTTGGCGTGCGCTACGACATCGTGCCGATTGCCAATCCCGTTGAGGGCTTCTTGGAAAGCCTCGCTCCCCTGTTCAAAGGCCGCAAGGCTGATGTGACGGAAGAGAACCTGCAATCGCGCGTGCGCGGCACGCTGCTCATGGCGATCTCCAACAAGTTCGGGTCGATGGTCGTGACAACCGGCAACAAGTCGGAGGTTTCTGTTGGTTATTGCACGCTGTATGGCGACATGAATGGCGGCTTCAATCCGATCAAGGACTTGTACAAGATGCAGGTCTACGCGCTCTGCACATTGCGCAACACGCAGCGACCGGCAGGCTGCCTCGGGCCCGAGGGCGGCGTGATCCCCGAGCGCATCATCACCAAGCCACCAACGGCTGAGCTGCGCGAAAACCAGAAGGATCAAGACAGCCTGCCAGCCTACGAGGTGCTCGACGATATCCTGGCGTGCCTGGTCGAGAAGGAATTGTCCGTTGCCGAAGTGATCGCCCGTGGCCATCCAGCCGACACGGTCCGGAAGATCGAGCGCCTGCTCTATCTCGCTGAGTATAAGCGCCGCCAAGCCGCGCCCGGCGTCAAGATCAGCGCCCGCAATTTCGGCCGCGACCGCCGCTACCCGATCACCAACAAGTTTCGTGATTGACGTGAGAGGCAGGCGCAAGTGGGGTCAGATTCCCTATTATTGCCCCAGCAAAAAGGCGCCCGCTGTGGGCGGACGCCTTTCTCTTTCAGTCAAAGCAACGGGCTAATGTCTTAGCCGCAGCAGGGGCCGCCGTCGCAGCAGGGCAAGCCCATGCAGCATGCAGCCGAAGCATAGACCGGGTTCGCCGCCAGGAAACTGGCGATCGAAGCTGCAGCCAGGAACAGTGTGATTTTCATTGTGATTTCCTTAATTGGATTACTTGATTTGATTAACTGAACCAGATCGGAGCGCGATCACGCGGTGGTGGCACGGGTGGTTCGAGACCAAGGTCAAGCAGTGCGCCGGCAAGGGCGGCGACAGGCTTTGCCGGCACAATCGTGACCATGGCGCCAATACTGTCCGGCAAGCCCAGCGGCTGCACGCAGATCACACAACAATTCTGTGATCCGGCAACAGCCATGTCAAAGCAGCAATCGCCTGCTGCGCCGGCGGCTGGCATGGCCATTTCAGCCTTGCATGCAGCCCTGGCCACATCTGGCCAAGCTGCGCTCAGCGCGCAGAAAGCGATCAGCCAAGTCAACAGGGAGCTGCGGATGTTGCGCATGTTGTCTTATAGCACGTTGCGAACGGCATTAGAAAGCACACTCGCGTGACACCGGGACGGCACTGACCCGCTGCTACAACCGCCCGATCCGCTCCGTCAGCAAGGCAAAGAAGCCGTCGGCGTCGACGTCGCGGATGTAGGTGGCGTTGGCAGGCCGGCCGCTAACGCCCCACCAGTCGGCGACGGTCATGCCGCGCGTCAAGCTGGAGGTGCACTCGACTTCAACATTGATATGCCGGCCCTTGAACAAGTCGGGGCGCAGCAGATAGGCGATCACGCACGGGTCGTGCAGTGGCCCGCCATCGCTGCCGTATTTTTGCACGTCAAAGCGTTCGAAGAAGTTGAGCCACGACACCGCCGCTTTGGCGGCCGGCGTGCCGAGCGCAGCGATCGTTGCAACCCGGGCGCGCGTTGTCAGCACTTGATGCGTGCAGTCGAGCGGGATCACCGTGGTTGGCACGCCTGCCGCCAGCACAACTTGCGCGGCTTCCGGATCGACATAGATGTTGAACTCGGCTGCCGGCGTGATGTTGCCGCCTTCGAACAGGCCGCCGCCCATCAGCACGATTTCCTGCAAGCGCCCCGCCAGCTTTGGCTCGCGCCGCATCGCCAGCGCCACATTGGTCAGCGGCCCGAGCGGACACAGCGTCACCGATTGAGGTGGCCGCTCCATCACCGTCTCGATGATGAAATCGACGCCGTGGCGCGGGTCGAGCTGCAGCTTCGGTTCTGGCAGCTCGATGCCATCAAGGCCGGTCTTGCCGTGCACATGCTCGGCGGTTTCCAGCGTGCGCATGAGCGGCCGGTCAGCGCCGGCGCACACCGGTATGTCGGTGCGGCCGGCCACTTCGCAGATCTTGCGCGCGTTGAGGCTGGTCAAGGCCAGTGGCACGTTGCCGGCCACCGTCGTCAGCCCGAGCACCTCCAACTCCGGCGACGCCAGCGCCAGCAGAATTGCAATGGCGTCGTCCTGGCCAGGGTCGGTGTCGATGATGATGGCGCGCCGGTCAGCCAATTTAGATTTGCTCGCCATGCTCGAACTCCTTGGCCTTGTGCCCACGGACGTAACAGAATGTCAGTCTCTAAAAGTAGTCGTCACGGTTGCTGCCGTCATACCGCTTGCTGTCGAGGCAGCAGTACTTGAAACCGGCATCCAGAGCCACACGGGCAGAGATCATTGCGCCCCAGCTTTTCCAGCAATTCAACGTCACCGCGTACGATGCGAGGGCCGCGCTTGCGATGGCGATCCGGCGATAACCAGCGTCGCCGACGCGATCGCGACTATGCACAGCCACCGTGATGCAACAAGCATGGCCCGGGTCTTTCAGGTCAATTGCGGTTCAAAGGTCAGCCAGCCGGCACCATGTATTGACGATACAGGATACAACCTAAAGATAAGCCCAAAAGCGCGCAATTCGAATCGATCCAAGCCGCTGCGCCGCGGCCAGCAACTAGTCAGGATTAGGCACTTATGCGCCCACAAGCCGTGCGATAGAGTACAGCCGTGCGATCGCATAGGTGCCTGACCCGGGGTGCTGACTAGGCTGGATTGCGTGCCCGAGCTATCCGGAGGCTTATGCATGGCGGTCCAGGACCTGGACAAGATGGAGCGCATGCTGACGGCGCGTTGGCCTGGCTAAGTTTGAACGGCGGCAGTCTGGACCAAGAAGTTGTAGGGTGCGAAAGGCCTTCTTCAGGCCGTATCGCACCACGAACGGCCGTAAGCGCCAACTTCCGGTGCGCTTCTGCGAAGGCGCCTTTCGCACCTTACAATTGCGCGCCGCCGAATCCCGTGGTGTGCGAACTATCCGCAGCGGTTGGCGAACTGTGTTGCCCGCAGCATGATATGACAGAGCAGTTTTAGGCTAAGGGAATCGTAGACAATTGGACCCAGTTGCAAAGTCGCGTCAGCTGGCGTCCGCCGATGCCGTCGCACCACCTGCTAGCCCGCTGCTGGCATCGCCGGCAGTGTTGTTGTTCGTGGTCGGCGCGCTACTTGGCATCAACTTTCCGCTCGGCAAGATCGCGCTGGCGGCTGGCGTGCCGAGCCTGGTCTGGGCGGCTCTGATTTCGGCAGGCGGGGCCGCCGTGCTCGGATTGATCCACGCGGCGCGCCGGCGGCCAACGCCGATGACGCTCGCCTATGGGCGCTATTTCACAATCACGGCGATTGTTTCCTATGCTGTACCGAACACATTGATCCTGCTGGCTATTCCACAGCTTGGCAGCGGTCTGACGGCGATCTTCTACACGCTGTCGCCGTTCATCACGGTGGCGCTGTCGCGGCTCGCTGGCCTACGCGCGCCGCGCCGGTTGGAATATGCCGGCATCGCCATCGGCTTTGCCGGCGCCCTGCTGGTGGCAAGCGCGCGCGGCGAAGTTGGCCGGCCCGCCGAATGGATGTGGCTGGCGCTCGGCTTCCTGATCCCACTCAGTCTGGCGACCGGCAATGTCTACCGCTCCCTCGCTTGGCCCAAGGGCGCCGATCCAGCCTGGCTGGCAATTGGCAGTCACGCGGTCGCGACGGCGCTGCTGGTCTTGGCCTGCCTGCTGACCGGCACCGGCTTCGCGCTCTCCGCGCTGCTTGCAATTCCGCTGGTCGTGATTGCCCAGATCACCGCCAGCGCCGCCCTGTTCGTGCTGTATTTCCGGCTGCAGGCCGTTGGCGGCCCGGTTACGCTCAGCCAGATTGGCACGGTGGCAGCCGGCGTCGCTATTGTGATTGGCGCTGGGATACTTGGTGAGCGCTACCCGTTGGCCGTGTGGGCGGGCGTGGCGCTGATTCTGCTCGGCATTGGCCTCACCGTTATGGCTCGCCGCAAGGGGTAGGGTAGTGCGGCTACAGAAGCGGCAAGGCTGGGTCGATGGCGGTCTGCACGCGGAAGGCAGCCGAGCGGGCGATGCGGATCAGCATGGCCTTGCGGCGCGCCGCGTCGAGTTTGACAAGAGGCGCCTCGCGCATGATTTCGGCGCCGAAGCGATCAGCAATGATCAGGCCGGGCTCCAGCGGCAGCACGTCGAGCGGAAAGTCGGCTCCGACAGCAAAGGCAAAGCGGTCGCAGAACGGCAGGTAATCCCGCCATTTGGCATCGGCGAGGTAATCGGCGAGGCTGGATTTGATTTCGATGATGCAGATTTCGCCAGCGTCTGACAGACCAATCAGATCGGCGCGGCGGCCCGTTGACAGCGTTACCTCGGGCACGGCGGCAAAACCGAGATCACGCATCAACCGCATGACGCCACGCTGAATATCAAACGCCCGCGCTGATTGCCGGCCATCGACGATCAGGGGCGGACTGAACGACTCCGGATCCATCGCTTCACAGGTCCTTTGGCTTAGCGATCACTGGTCACGCCCGTGCCGTAAACCACCGCGCGGGCTGGCTTGCAAGCGGGCTATCGGCTTGCTGTCAGCGCCACGGGCTTGCATAAGGTCGGCACCGCCCCTCACGCCGGAGTCAGGATGCGCCCTGAATGGACCAAGGCCCGTCGCATCGTCATCAAGATCGGCTCGGCGCTGATTGTTGACCGGGTGAGCGGCCAGCCGAAATCG
>JANNSA010000602.1:0-2156 GCA_031402115.1 Hyphomicrobiaceae bacterium
ACCAAGGCCGAAGGGCCGGAGCGCGGGATGTACATCGAGCTGGCCGAACTGGTGGCTGCAAAGCTGCAGGCCCCCATCGAATACACCTGGTACTACACCACCAACCAGCGCCGCATGATGCGCAACACGGTGGCCAAGAACGAATGTGATGCCGTCTTTGCGCTACCCTCGGACTACCGCTCGCGCGGACTGGTGCGCAGCAAGCCCTTCTTCTCGGTCGGCTACGCCGTGGTCGCGCCGCCCGGCTACAGCTTCGCCACGCTGGAAGATCTGCGGCAGAAGCGCATCGCGGTGCTCTTCAACTCCACGCCGCACATCCTGCTGAACACGCTCGAAGGCTTCAGGACCGCGACCTTCCTGAACAGCGCCGAGGCCTTTGCCGCGCTGGCCCAGGGCGAGGTCGATGCCGCGATGATGTGGGGCCCGATGGCTGCTTACGAAAACCGCAAGCTGCACGGCGCTCGCTGGCAGGTGACCCCGGTCGCCGGCCACGACCTCTCGGGCCAGGTGTCGGTGGGTGTGCGCGCCGACCAGCCCGAACTGGTCAAGGCGATCGACGCCGCGCTGGCCGAACTGGCACCGCAGATCATGGAACTGGCCGACAAGTACGGGTTCCCGCGCGGCAAGCCGGTGCAGCTGTCACAGGGCCAGCAACTGGGGCGGTCCGGCACCGTGATCGTGGCGGCCGGACTGGTGGTGAGGGTCAACGCGCCACGAGACGACAAGCCGGCGAAGAAGCCCGCCGCCAAATCGGCAGCCAAGCCTGCCGCCAAGCCCGATGCTGCGGTGGCGGCCACCGCGGTCGCCGCGCCGAGTGCGTCCCCGGCAGCACTGCCCGCCGATCATCCGGGCCGGGTCCGCTTCAACGACCAGTGTTCGCACTGTCACGGCCAGGACGGTTACAGCGCCGTGCGTGAACGCGACCTGCGCCGGCTGAAGAGCCGCTACGACGCCAAGTGGGAAGAGACCGCGCTGAACACGATCCGCAACGGCCGCGTCGACGCCGGCATGCCGACCTGGAAAGACATCCTCAAGGAGGGTGAAATCAAGGAACTGCTGGCCTTCCTGGTCACCATCCAGCGCTGAGCTGGATCAGTTCGTGCGCGCCAGTCCCAGGCGTTCGACCGTTCGTTTTTCGGTCTGGTAGGCCTCGCGCATCGCCCGGCCGTAGTCCTCCGGGCCCAGGTACGCCGGCTCCTGGTCGTAACGCGCCAGCTCAGCCAGATGGGCAGGGTCCAGCATCGCAGCGCGGAAGGCGTCGTGCAGCACCTGCACCACCTCCGCCGACAGGCCGCGTGGGCCGACCAGGCCGTAGGGCGAACTGGCGACGATGCCGTGGCCCAGTTCGCGCAGCGTCGGCACCTGCGGCCAACGTTTGGTGCGCTGAGGGCCGAAGGTGACGATCAGGCGCAGCTGGCCGCCGTCGACAAACGGCGCAAAGCCGTTGGAGTTGATGCCCACCATCACCTGGCCCGACGAGACGGCGAGCATCTGTTCCGACGTGCCCTTGTACGGCACGTGCACATAGCTGATGCCGCGCCGCGCGCACAGCTCGTCCATCACGACGTGGGGCGTGGTGCCGATGCCGTTGGTGGACGCCGTCAGCAGGCCGGGATTCGCCAGGGCCCAGGAGAAGATGTCGTCCAGCGTGCGCAAAGGGCTGGCTGCCGGAACGACGATGCCGAAAGTGACGCCGCTGACTTGCAGGATCGGCGTCGTATCGCGGATCGGATCCCAGCTCAGCTTCTGGATCCACGGTGCACGGAACACCGGCTGCGGCACCTGGGCAATGGTGTAGCCGTCGGCAGCGGCCTGCTGCAGCATCGGCATCACCAGCGTGCCGCCGGCGCCGGCGCGGTTTTCGACCACCACCTTCTGACCCAGGCGCTGGCCGGCCAATTCGGCCAGCAGCCGCATCGTCAGGTCGGTCGCGCCACCGGCCGGCCACGGCACCCACAGCGTGATCGGCCGCCGGGGGAATCGTTCGGGGCTCTGCGCCAGCACGGCCGACCAGGCCGGGCCGAAGGCCAGGGCGGCCAGTGCCGCGCCGACGCTTCGCCTGCCAGGTTGATGCAGCATCCGGTTCACGCAGGTCCTCCACCGCGCTTGGCAAGTTGGCCAAAGCCGCGCTGCGGGTCGTAGCCCCAGGCCGCCGC
>JANNSA010000603.1:0-2824 GCA_031402115.1 Hyphomicrobiaceae bacterium
GATCGACAACCGCCAGGGTGCGCGGCAGCACAATAAAGACAGTCAGCACACCAAGTGAATCACTTCGAGTGCGGATGTGTGGCGCAGGGTGCGAAAGGCGTCTTCGCCGTATCGCACCAGAGCGGGCCGTGGGCGCCAGCCTCTGGTGCGATACGGCCTGAAGACGGCCTTTCGCACCCTACTCGATCGCAACTGATCGCAGCGATAAGTGTTCGAAGTGCCCTCAGGCAGGACGGCTGCGAGCTGGTGCGCAAGATTTGTCGCGACTTCGGCATGGCGTCGCCGGGCTGATACTGGAGCGGCTATTTCGAACTGGCGCGGTCCACCCTTCCCGCCTCGCGCCAAACCGGCTACAAGCCGCCCGAACCCCATTTCGCAGCGCAACAATCCGCCTTTGGAGCCAACCGCCATGACCGCCATCGTCGACATCATCGGTCGCGAGATACTTGACAGCCGCGGCAACCCGACCGTGGAAGTCGATGTAATCCTGGAAGATGGCACGCGGGGGCGCGCCGCCGTGCCGTCAGGTGCTTCTACGGGCGCGCATGAGGCCAACGAATTGCGCGATGGCGACAAGGGGCGGTATGGTGGCAAGGGCGTGTTGAAGGCCGTGGAAGCCGTCAACGGCGAATTGTACGATGCGCTGGCCGGTATCGAGGCGGATGAGCAGCGCTTCATCGACAAGGCGATGATCGACCTCGACGGTACACCGAACAAGGCGCGGCTTGGCGCCAACGCCATTCTCGGCATCTCGCTGGCAACCGCCAAGGCGGCGGCCGAAGCTTCGGGCCTGCCGCTGTATCGGTATGTCGGCGGCGCCTCGGCGCGTATCCTGCCAGTGCCGATGATGAACATCATCAACGGCGGCATGCACGCCGACAACCCGATCGACATCCAGGAATTCATGGTCATGCCGGTCGGTGCGCCGTCGTGCAGCGAGGCAATCCGTTGGGGCGCGGAGATTTTCCACACGCTGAAAAAGGCGCTGCACGATGCCGGCCACAACACCGGCGTCGGCGACGAAGGCGGCTTCGCGCCAAACTTGAAGTCGGCCGACGAGGCGCTTGGTTTCATCATGAAGGCAGTCGAGAAGGCCGGCTTCAAGCCCGGCGACGATGTCATGCTGGCGCTCGATTGCGCGGCGACGGAATACTACAAGGACGGCATGTATCGCATGACCGGCGAAGGCAAGACGCTCGATAGCGCCGGCAACGCCCGGTTCCTCGCCGACCTCGCCAGCCGCTACCCGATCCTGTCGATCGAGGACGGCATGTCGGAAGACGATTGGGCCGGCTGGAAAGCGCTGACGGAACTGCTCGGCAACAAGTGCCAGCTGGTCGGTGACGATCTGTTTGTCACCAACACGGCGCGTTTGAGCCAGGGCATTGCCAAGGGCATCGGCAATTCCATACTGGTCAAGGTCAACCAGATCGGCACGCTGTCAGAGACGCTCGATGCCGTCGATATGGCGCACCGCGCCCGCTACACCGCCGTCATGTCGCACCGCTCGGGCGAGACGGAAGACGCCACCATCGCCGATCTCGCAGTGGCCACCAATTGCGGCCAGATCAAAACCGGCTCGCTGTCGCGCTCGGACCGCCTCGCCAAGTACAACCAGCTGATCCGCATCGAGGAAGAGCTCGGCGACACAGCGGAATACATGGGCCGCCGGGTTTTAAGAGCCGGTCTTTCGGCTTGAGTGACACCGACCTTCACAGACCATGACTCATGATGGTTCCGATGTGGTGAGTGGGCGGACCTGGCTTCGCCCTGTGCCTGGTGCGTGCCAGTTTCCGGGCCTGCCACAGCCACCGCCGTCATCGGTCAACATCAACGAAGGTTGGTATGACACTCTTTGCCGTCACGGCCTGTCGAAAAATCCTGAACTGAATACTCGGGTCGCGCGTTCTGTCGTGAGAAATCCGACGGAGGCCTGATCATGCGTACACTGTGGGTTTTGCTGGTGGCTGCGGTCCTAGCGATCGGCGGCATGTTTATCGCAGCCGATCTGCGGCCCGACCGCGCTTCGCTCAGTCCCGAGGCGGGAACTGGCCCGGACCCGCAACTGCCGGCGCCAACACGGGGCGGATTGGTCCCGACGGTTGACATCGCCAAGGGGATTGGCTGGCGGGAGGGCGAAAAACCAACGCCAGCCACGGGTTTCGCGGTGAGCGAGTTCGCCCGGGACCTCGATCATCCGCGCTGGCTGCATACTCTACCGAATGGCGACGTCCTGGTGGCCGAGACCAACGCTCCACCGCGCCCTGACGACGGCAAAGGCGTCAAAGGCATGGTCATGCGGTACTTCATGTCGCGCGCTGGGGCGGGCGTCCCAAGCGCTAACCGCATCACGCTGCTGCGCGATGCCGATGGCGATGGTATTGCCGAGTTGAAAACGCCGTTCATCACCGGGCTCAACTCGCCATTCGGCATGGCGTTGATCGGGACAGACCTGTTCGTCGCCAACACCGACGCGTTGGTGCGGTTTCCGTACTCACAAGGCGCCACCAGGATTGACGCCATGCCCATCAAGGTTGCGGACCTGCCTGCCGGCACGATCAATCATCACTGGACCAAGAACATCGTCGCCAGCCGCGACGGCAAGACCATCTTCGCCAGCGTTGGGTCGAACAGCAATGTCGGTGAAAATGGACTCGAGAACGAAGTCGAACGCGCGGCGATTCTTGCCATCGATCTGGCCTCAGGCAATTCAAGGGTGTTCGCCAGCGGACTTCGTAATCCGGTCGGCATGGCGCTTGAACCGCGCACGGGTGAACTCTGGACGACAGTCAACGAGCGCGACGAACTCGGTAGCGATTTGGTG
>JANNSA010000604.1:0-1591 GCA_031402115.1 Hyphomicrobiaceae bacterium
GTGGCCCTAAAGACCCACGCGCTCCCAGAGACCTAGGTGGTTTTGGCGCTACACCGTCCGATGCAATGGCACGCGGAGCAGGATTTGAGCTTAATCCATTGCCGATCCGTGGTCACTTGGTGGTCTCTGGATACGCGCCGGGCAGTTTGGCAGAGGTCGCCAGTCAGCGCCAAGCCCATGCGGTGGTGCCAATGGGTGGCATGCGCAGCATACTCGACCTGAGCGACCTGCTCAAAGCGTTGGTCATCGCCAGTGACGAGCGGCAAAAACACCAGCAATTGGCCCAGCGCCTGCAAGATGTCCGCCGCCGCATGCGCCATTCACTCATGCGCTATCATGCCTCAAACGATCCTCCTGCCGTGGCGGAATGGCGTCGGGGGACCGCGATTGTCGTGCAAGATCGGGTGCAGTTGCTGACCGAGCACGGTCGCTTGGGCCATCTCCAACGGGCGCTGTTGCCAAATGAGGCCGAACTTGTCACCGCAATGCTGGCTGCGACGCCGAAACCAGCAGTGAGTGCATCCGCGGCAGGTGGCCGGTGGTCGGCTGGAAACGCGTCACCCTCGGGATTTCAAGATGGATCGGCTGCCCGCGGCGATGCCGCCGCAAATGCAACCATCAAGCGCTGTGAATTGGCGGTGAGCACGTGGATTACCGGCATTCGGCGCGCAGGGCGAGCAAAACGGCTCTGCCGGGACCTGAAAATCCAAGATAGTGTGTTCCAACATCTGATCGACGAATTGCAAATTGGCGCAACCCGCATCGGCCTTGCTGGCGAAATTGGCCAGGCATTCCAGCGCGCTAACGACCTCAATACCGCCGCGAAAGTTCCTCATAGCCGTCATGATGAGCGCGCTAACCAGTTTCACGAAGATTTAGATCGCGGCGATGTCGTTCGACTTGCCGCTTACGCTTGCCGTTTGATATCTGCCTATCTTGAAACGTTGGATGGCGTCAGTGCACGCGCCAGCGGGACGGCACAGCGGACCGGAGGGGCTGAAAATACTGATGTAACAGGGGGCGAGTCAGTTGCTACTGTCCTCAGGCAACGTCACTCGACGGGTCGCGTCAAACGATCCCAAAGGCCTCAGTGGGAATTACAATTTGTCAATTTGGTTGAATCTAATATCGCGTCAGCGCATCTGCTTGTGGGACGAGGCGAAAAAGACCGAGAACTTGGGGAACTCCTCCAACTTTTCGCCTCAGGGCCGTTTGAGGTTGAAACATGAGTATCGTCAAGATTGACGTTTTGCCTGACCCGGCCAAGCCGGGCGGTGGTCATGCGATCATTCGGCTGCGCGGCGTGGCTTTGCTGCCGCCGGGCGCGACGTTTCGCATCGATCCCATCGACGAGGCCCTCAATGACAATCATGCTGATGGCTGGCCACATGGCGATCATCATCCGCTAGAAACGCGCCAAACGGCGGACGGCATCGAAATGCGGGTTGGCCCCTCGATTGTAGATGCCCCGCTGTTAGAGCCTGGGACGCCGGTTACCATATCGGTGCCCGACGGCGAAGTGAGCGGCGACATTGTCTGGCCCGACATCCCTCTTTCTAACGCTTTGCTGCAAGCGCCGGTCTTGATGACG
>JANNSA010000605.1:0-3759 GCA_031402115.1 Hyphomicrobiaceae bacterium
AGAGCACACTTGGAAAGCACACTGGCAACCTACGCCTTCCCGCTGATCGGCAAGCGTCCGGTTGCCGACGTGACGACCCGCGGGATCGGCGCTGTCCTCCAGCCGATCTGGCGTCAAAAGCCCGAAACGGCGTAGCGCGTCCAGCGGCGCCTCAAGATGATTTTTGACTACGCCATCGCCAGCGGCTACCGCACGGCCGCAAACCCGACTTACGCGGTACAAACGATCCTTGGTGCGTTCAACCACACGGGCCGCCCATCACCGCGCCTTGCCTTACCATGACATCCCGACGCTGATTACGCGGCTTCACACTTGCGGGTCGCGGCCGATGTCTCACCTGGCCTTCGAATGGCTCATCCTGACGGCAACACGGTCGAGCGAGACGTGGTTGGCAACCAATGACGAGGTCGATCTCGACAAGGGATCATGGACGATGGATTTTGGGCGATTGGGGCCGAACGCATGAAGGCCCGACAGCCGCATCAGGTACCCCTCTCAAACCGCTGCCGCGCGATCTTCGCCCAGGCCCGGAAACTGGCCCGGCAACTGGCACCCGACGCAGCCGTCATTTTTCCGGCATGGCGGGGCAGCGCAACGACATTCAGTGACGCCGTCTTCTCCGACATTCTGGAAGACTTGGGCTTGAAGACTTGAGGCCTGGCCGATCAGGCGACGGCGCATGGCATGCGTTCGACCTTCCGCGACTGGTCTGCAGATTGCGCAAAAGCCAACCACGACGCAGCTTAAGGCCTGCCTCGCCCACCGGCCGAAAGACAAGGTCGTCGCCGCTTACCTCAGAACGACGTTTCTGGAGCAACGGCGTGCCCTGATGGAACAGTGGGCCGCCTAAGCCACAAGCCTCTCGAACGGCCTCTCGAACGGCGACGGCGGCGCGGTCCGCGATATCAGGAAGATATCGGCTTGATGGCTTCTGATCCACGTAATAGCTCCGCGTATGAGCAGATCTGAACCATTCATCGTGAGGATGCCATGATCGACCAAAACGGTGCGCTGCCGGCCCAGAAGATTTACAGCCAGTTTGAAGCCGGCAAGCTGTTTGGCGTGAGCGTGTCGACGTGGCGGCGTACCGTCGCCGCTGGCCGCGTGCCCAGTCTGGTACAGGGACCGGTACGGGTTGGCCCCCGCCGGCTCGGATGGCTCGACGATGAACTGAAGACGGTTCAGGACACATGGCGGCGCGCGCGCAGCCCGATCTAGGGTTCTGCCTTTGCTTTTGTCGGCTCCTGGAGGGTGCCCGTCCCTGGTCCGCAAGCTCGGATAGAACGCGAATGACCCATCTCTGCCATGTTGCTCTGGTGCATCAGCCATTGTCGTGATGCAACAAACGGGGCTACGCGGTGCTCCGGCCCAACCCCGTCTGTTGCTGCTGTCCGGCTTTCGGGAAACGCAACAGGCGCTCGGACTGTTTTGAGTGGGGCCGGATGTACTGAAGTGATTGATAGCGCCAAGCTATGGTACCGATGTGTTGCCTCGGGCTCCGTCGTCGTCGATAATCGTCGCCGGGACCAAAGCACAGCAGTCATTTCTGGGCCACAAGACTCGGCGCAAGGCTTAGCCGTTGCCGGATCCCATGGTAGCAGGCTTATTGATGGTGAGCCCAAGCGAGCTTGTTCGGCCGGCTGGAGGCCACACGACAGAAACACGCCGCTGTTTCGTGGCCAATAGAGATCTTCTCCTGAGATGGCATCGGTTGCATCATGGCAGACAAAACCCACGTCGAAATCCTGCAGGAAAAGACCGACGCGTGCCGGTTGATGGATGCGCCCCTGAGCGCGCGGCTGAAAACGGTCGCCGATGAGGTGCGCCGGCTCAGCCCTGAGTTTGCCGATACGGTTGACCGCATGGTGGCCGGGCTGGCGGCCAATGGCATTGGTTTAACGGCGCCCAGGCCCGGCGAACCCATGCCGGAATTCGTGCTGCCTGACAGCGACGGGCACCTTGTCAGCCTGGCGGCACTGCTCGAACAGGGCATGGTCGTGGTGTCGTTCAATCGCGGGCATTGGTGCCCCTATTGCCAGCTCAATGTCGATGCTTTGGCCAAAGCGGCACCCGAGATCCAGGCTCTGGGTGGTCAGGTCGCCGTCATCTCGCCGGAAACCCAGAGCTACACCAAGGCCATGAAGGACTATACCAAGGCTCCGTTCCCGATCCTGACCGATATGGATGGCGGCTACGCGCTGGAGACCAATCTCCTGTACTGGGTTGGCGACGACAAGCGCGATGCGATGAAGGCCGGCGGCTACGACATCGAACCCTATCAGGGCAACAACACCTGGATGCTGCCGATCCCCGCCACCTTCGTGGTTGGCCGCGATGGTATCGTCAAGGCGCGCTTTGTCGATCCCGACTATCGGCATCGCATGGAGATCGATGACCTGCTGGCCGCGCTCAAAGCATGACGGGGATTACGCTGCCAGTTTCTCAACCGCGGACCAATCGCTGGCACGCAGCAGCTTGAGCAAGGTGTTGGCCACCGCTGAGCGCTGGCGCCCGATCACGCCATAGATGCTGATGGCACATTTTAGATCCAGACCGCTCACATGCACATGCTTCAAGGGCCGCTCCGCCGGGAACCGCTCCGGCACAATGGCGACGCCGACATTGGTGTGCAGCAAAGCGACCAGATCGTTGTCGCTGGCGATCGTGTGATTGATGGTCGAGACGATCCCATGATCGCGCAGTGCATCTTGCGTTGGCTGCAGCACCTCGCAATAGCTGCGGCCGAGGATGGTTTGCCCCTTCAGATCGTCCATCGACAGCTTGTTCCGGGTGGCAAGCGGATTGCTCTCGTGGACCAGCAGATCAAAGCCGTTGGTAAACAACGGCCAGGATTCCAGCCGCTCCCAGGCCTCGCCAAGCGGACCCGCCACGGCCAGCTCGATGTCGCCCTTCTTCAGAGCTTCGCTCAGTTCCGGTGCCGTGCCGCGCAGAAAATTCAGCTCGATGCCCTTGAACGCCCGGATCAGTTCGCTGAGCTGCGGGATCAGCGGCTCGATCGGAAAGCTGCGTGAAAGGCCCAGTTTCATCGGCGCGACATTGCCCGCCTTGATCGACGTGGCCAGCGACTTCGCGCTCAAGGCACTGTCATAGCACTGCTGGATCAGCGGCTGCATCCGGGTACCGAGTTCGGTGAGATGCGACAGGTTGCGTTCGCGACGGAACAGATCACCGCCAAGCTCGGCTTCCAGCAACTTGATGGCCCGGGTCAAGGACGGCTGGGCAACGTTGCATTCATCAGCCGCGCGCGTGAAGTTGAGCGTGCGCGCGACAGCGAGGAAGTAGCGGATCTGGTGCATTTCCATGGGGCAGTCTCATAACACGATGCAGTAGTAAAATCCTGCGCTCGGGCCGGCGGTGGACGCCACGAGACGCCTTCGTGCGCGTTACGCAATCACGACGAAATCTCGAGAGTGCTTGGATTTCAATGTTGTAGTTCAACAACTAGCATCCCGGCAGTGCCGTGACCAGACCTTAAGCGGTCACAAGAAGTTCAGCCAAAACATGGCCGAAACGACCCGTTTCACCGTCAGCTAAGGTCCGCAGCCGCTGGCTTCAACAGCACATGGCCCAGAACTCGGGGCCATGTTCACGGCTGGTCCGATCACGAACGGGGCAGCTGCAAGAGCCGGGTGAGGACAGCTGCCGCGACCAGGGCCAGGGCAATTCCCATGACACAGGCGGGCCAGCCGAGCCGCTCGAACACCTGCCCTAGCAGTGCCGCGCCAGCCAGGCCGCCGG
>JANNSA010000606.1:0-7601 GCA_031402115.1 Hyphomicrobiaceae bacterium
CCATGCCCGGATTGGCGACAATGGCGCGGCCGGCCTTGAAGTCGACTACTGGCGCAAAACTGAAACCCACGGGCATCTCACCATTTATCGTCTCCAGCACACAATCGACAGCCTGTGCTGGGATTTTGATGCGGCCATCGACGATCGCGAGCGCCTCGTCAACGACCTTGCGCGCCAGCTTGACGCGGATCATGCAGCGTGCGTCCTTGAACTCGTTGCGGGTGATCTTGGCGATGGCGGCGCGGTCTACCGGCTCCATGATCGTCGGGAACTCACAGGCGACATCACCCTTGGGCGCTGACAATTGTTCCAGGCAATCGCGCTCCATGGCTTGCGCCGTGCCAAGGTCAACCGTGGGTATTGAAGAGCCTCTGGCGGCCGGGCTGAGGGCCACGTAACTGATGGTGATAAGCACTGCAGCAACCAATTTTTGCACGGTCTGGAAATCTCGCATGGCCGATCCGCTCCTGTTCGTGACACTACGGCAACACGGCAAACATGGCGGTGGTCAGGCAGGAGCATTGCTCAAAACCGCCAGATTGGCTAAACCGCAGCGCGAAACGGCATTTCAGCACGGGGCGGCACTCAATGGATCTCGACACCTCGAAAGGCCATCCGGCGATGGACTATCGCGAACACATCAGCACCTATCGGGGTTTCCTCCGGTTTGCGGCGGTGGGGACGATACTGGTCATCGTGCTGCTGGTGTTCATGGCCGTCACCCTCGTCTGAACTCGCAATCAGCGGAAACCATTGATGATCACCGTCGCAGCAACGGCCGAGGCGGGCGATGAGCCTCGCATCGGGTTGACACCCGAGACCACCAAGAAACTGGTGCAGAAGGGCTGCACAGTTCAATTGCAAAGCGGTGCCGGGCTACGATCGCGTTTCCGAGATGCGGATTATGCGGCGGCTGGCGCTGAGATCGTCGGCGATGGCGGGGCAGCCCTGGGCAACGCCGATGTGCTGCTGAAAGTGCGCCGCCCGAGCGCTAGCGACGTTGCTGGCTTGAAGCGTGGTGCGCTGCTGTGTGCCATGCTGGAGCCGTTCGGCGATCGCGCCGGACTGCAACAGCTGGCCGATGCCGGGTTGACGTCGTTTGCAATGGAAATGATGCCGCGCATCACGCGGGCGCAGTCGATGGACGTGCTGTCCTCGCAGTCCAACCTCGCTGGCTACAAGGCGGTGGTGGATGCGGCGGCGTTGTTCCAGCGGGCGTTTCCGATGATGATTACGGCGGCCGGCACGGTGCCGGCGGCCAAGGCCTTCGTCATGGGTGCTGGCGTCGCCGGATTGCAGGCGATCGCAACGGCGCGGCGGCTTGGCGCGATTGTGTCGGCGACGGATGTGCGGCCGGCTTCCAAGGAACAAGTCGCCTCGCTCGGCGCCAAATTCATCGCGGTGGAGGATGACGAGTTCAAGCAAGCCGAGACCACGGCCGGCTACGCCAAGCCGATGTCGGAAGCCTATCAAGCCAAGCAAGCCGAACTGGTCGCCAAGCATATTGCCGGCCAGGACATCGTCATCACGACAGCGCTAATCCCCGGCCGGCCAGCGCCCCGGCTGATCACGCGCGCCATGGTCGAGAGCATGAAGCCGGGTTCCGTGATCGTCGACATGGCGGCCGAGCGCGGCGGCAATTGCGAACTCACCAGGCCGGGCGAGACTGTCGAAATTGGCGGTGTGCGCATCATGGGGCCGCTCAATCTGGCCGGTGGCGTTGCCGTCAACGCCTCCAGTCTCTACGCCAAGAACCTGCTGAACTTCCTCGATCCGCTGATCGGACCCGGCGCCGACGCACTGAAACTCAACTGGGATGACGAGATCATCAAGGGCACGCTGATCACCCGCGACGGCAAAATCGTCCACCCCGCCCTGCAACCGAAAGTTTAGGCGATGCAGACTTTTGTGAATGGGGCACGAGCCCTCAATCGTACGGGCGACACTTGTGTCGCCCGTGGTGCACCATGCTCCGTCGGCTCAGCAAGCGGCGAGACGGGCGACACAAGTGTCGCCCCTACATTGAAGCGCTTGCGCACAATTGCCGCGATCGTTGCGATAACGGCGCTGGCCGCCACGCCCGCCCACGCCGCCGGCATCGGCGGTGCGGTAGATCCGTTGGTCTATGAGCTGGCCGTCTTCGCCTTGGCCATCGTGGTCGGTTTTTACGTGGTGTGGTCGGTTACGCCCGCGCTGCACACGCCGCTGATGTCGGTGACCAACGCTATTTCCTCGGTGATTGTCGTCGGCGCGCTGTTGGCCGTCGGCGTACCGATGATCGCATCGGGATCGTGGCTGGCCAAAATCTGCGGCGTTCTGGCGCTGGCGATGGCGTCGGTAAACATCTTCGGCGGCTTCCTCGTAACCCAGCGCATGCTGGCAATGGACAAGAGGAAAGAAAAGTGATGCGAGGCATCCTGCCAGCTGGAACCGCGCCCTACCTGTTCGGCCTGTTCCTGTCTGGATTGATGTCTTTGATCGTGTCCGGCATCGCGACCTCCCGCGCCGCCGGCCTCTCAGAGGACTTTCTTGGTCTTTGGTTCTCAGCCTGGCTGACGTCCTGGTTCGTCGCCTTCCCGGTTGTCCTGGTGGTTGCCCCCATCGTCCGCCGCCTAGTCGCCTATCTGGTTGCGCCGGCGCTGAAATCCTGAATCGTCTGACCCCCGCCCGATCCGCGTCGCCTGGAGCCATTTCATGACTGCCGACATTGCCGCACTCTTGTACCTCCTCGCCGGGATCCTGTTCATTCTGGCGCTGCGTGGCCTTTCTAGTCCGGCGACCAGTCGCACCGGCAACATGCTGGGCATGGCCGGCATGGCCATTGCCATGCTGACCACCCTGGCGCAGATGGGCGATCAGTCGTTCCTGACCTGGGCGTTGATCGCGCTCGGCCTGGGTGCCGGCGGCGCAGTCGGCGCTTATACGGCCCGTACCATCCCGATGACCTCGATGCCGGAGCTGGTGGCGGCGTTCCACTCACTGGTCGGCCTGGCAGCCGTGTTCGTGGCTGGTGGCGCGCTGGCGTCACCGGAGGCGTTCGGCATTCTCGATGCGACTGGCGCCGTCAAGTCGGCGAGCCTGATCGAAATGGCGCTTGGCGTCGCCATTGGCGCCATCACGTTTACCGGCTCAGTCATCGCTTTCATGAAGCTGTCTGGCCGTATGTCCGGCAAGCCGATCATGCTGCCGATGCGGCACCTGATCAACGGCGGCTTGGCTCTGTTGCTGATCGCTTTGGTCTGGTGGTTCGTTGTCTCGGGCGGCTCCGGGTTGCTGTTTGTGGCGATCGTCATCGTCTCGCTGGTGTTCGGCGGCCTGATGATCGTGCCGATCGGCGGCGCCGACATGCCGGTGGTCGTTTCCATGTTGAACTCCTACTCCGGCTGGGCGGCGGCGGGCATCGGCTTCACACTCGGCAATCTGGCGCTGATCATCACCGGCGCGCTGGTTGGTTCGTCGGGTGCCATCCTCAGCTACATCATGTGCAAGGGCTTGAACCGCAGCTTCATCTCGGTGATTCTCGGCGGCTTTGGCGGCGAGGTGGCGGGGCCGGCGGGCGGCGCGGCCGATCAGCGCCCGGTCAAGCAGGGCTCGGCCGATGACGCCGCCTTCGTCATGCAGAACGCCAGCAAGGTGATCATCGTGCCCGGCTACGGCATGGCGGTGGCGCAGGCCCAGCACTCGGTGCGCGAACTGGCCGACACGCTGAAAAAGGCCGGTGTCGAAGTGAAGTACGCGATCCACCCGGTGGCGGGCCGTATGCCCGGCCACATGAACGTGCTGCTGGCCGAGGCCAACGTGCCTTATGACGAGGTGTTCGAGCTTGAGGACATCAACTCGGAGTTCGCCCAGGCCGACATCGTCTATGTCATCGGCGCCAACGACGTCACCAACCCGGCCGCCAAGGAAGACCCGACGTCTCCCATTTACGGCATGCCGGTGCTGGAGGTCTGGAAGGGCGGCACCGTGATGTTCGTCAAGCGCTCGCTCGCTTCAGGCTATGCCGGCATCGACAACACGCTGTTCTACCGCGACAATACCATGATGCTTCTCGGCGACGCCAAGAAAATGACTGAACAGATCGTCAAGGCGATGGGGCACTGAGGCCAGCATTTGGCGCTGGCAGGACCGATCATGACCCCGACGGCGCGAAACCGCCTCGGCCCCCCCTTTCTGGCACTGACGCACTCAAGAGAATCCTGAGAGGACTAGGCAAGCCGTTCGTGCTAGGGAGTTATCCTAGGGCAAGCCCGGAACCGTGGCCAAGGCCGTATTAAGGCGTGTGGGTCGGAATTGGTGGAGGAACGGCAATGGTTGCACCGTGGGTCCGCCGGATGGCGCCAGTGCTGCTGATCGCGTTGGCAGCGATAACTCTTTCGTACCAAAGCGGACGCGGAGCGGAGGAAGAGTCTTGTAAGTTCGGGATGGTTGGTACGCCACCCAACAATTGCGAGTGCCCAACAGGCACCGAGTTCGCCGGTTACAAGGGATGCATACCCATTTCCTGTCCAACGGGGGCGGTTGTAAAGGGCAACGGCTGCGTCTGTTCCGGGGGCTATGTCGCCGTTGGTAATGAGTGCCGAGTGATAGAGCCTCCGAAAGTGCAACCGCCAGAGCCGCCGAAGCAACAGCCGAAGCCGAAGAAGCAGCCCAAGAAAGTGCCGACATATGAGGTAGTGTGCACGTGGAACGGGACGGCACCGTTCTGCAATGGCAGCTGCAGGGGGCCAGGGAAGTTTGTCCGAAACACGAGCTCACACATTGGCAAGAACCGCTGCCTCACCGGCAAGAAGGTCGAGTGCTGCCAGAAGGTGAAGATCTTCTAGTTGTAACGGATTCGACGTCGCAATTCAGGCCTGCAAACTTTGCGTCACGACATGCAGGCCGAGCGCGGCTAACAGCTGATGCCGGTCTACGGTCTACGAGTCTACGGCCTACGAGTCGAAGCGCGCCTGAGCCATGTTCGCTCGTCGACTGAACCGGCGAGTGCAATTCGGCGCCATCGACGTCACCAACCCGGCTACCAAGCAAGACCCGACCTCGCTGATCTACGGCATGCCGGTGCTGGAAGTCTGGAAGGGTGGCACCGCGAGGCTCGTCAAGCGCGCGCTAGCTTCCGGCTAAGCCGGCATCGACAACGTGCTGTACGACCGCAGCGACACCATGCTGCTGCCCGGCGACGCCAAGAAGATGGCCGAGCAGATCGGCAAGGCGAAAGGGCATTGACGCGGTCATCACACTTAGCTCTGATCGTGGGATTACACCCAGAGAGCGAGACCTCCCATGTTCGGCATCTATCCCTCGGCGCGCCTGCGTCCTTCACCGTTTTACGCGGCGACCGTAGCGGCGGGCGTGACCAGCTTCACCACCTACAACCAGATGCTGATGCCAACCGGCTATGGCCATCCGGAGGAGGAATACTGGCGCATCATCAATGGCGTTTCGCAATGGGACGTCGCCGTCGAGCGGCAGGTGCAATTGCGTGGCCGCGACGCGGCTCGGCTGGCGCAAATCCTGGCGCCCCGCGACCTGAGCAAATGCGTGGTGGGCCAAGGCAAATACGTCGCTTTGTGCAACCACGCCGGCACGCTGATCAACGATCCGATCCTGCTCAAGCGCGCCGACGACTTGTTCTGGCTTTCCATTGCCGATAGTAACATTTTGTTCTGGGCCCGCGCCATCGCTGCCGAACGCGGGCTTGATGTCGAGATCATCGAGCCGGATGTGTCGCCACTGGCGGTGCAGGGGCCAAAGGCCGAGGACGTCGTCGCGTCGCTGTTTGGCGATTGGGTGCGCGGCTTAAAGTACTTCTGGTTCAAGGAAGCCGAGCTCAGCGGCATCCCCGTTGTCGTCGCGCGCTCCGGCTGGTCAAAACAGGGCGGCTTCGAAATCTATCTGATGGATGGATCAAAGGGCACGGCGCTGTGGAACATCGTCAAGGAGGCAGGCAAGCCCTGGGACATTGGTCCCGGCAACCCCAATACGCACGAACGGATCGAGAGCGGGCTGACGTCCTGGGGCGGCGATACCGACGACCAGACCAACCCGTTCGAGGTTCGCATGGGCAAATATGTCGACCTTGATGTGCCCGACGATACGATTGGCATACAGGCATTGCGACGGGTTAAGGCCGAGGGGCCGAAACGGCAGCAGCTTGGCGTGATTTTGACCGCCGAGGAGCCCATCGGCCCTGCGGCGGTTTGGTTTGGTCTTGAGCGCGATGGCAGTCAGATCGGTCACATGACCAATGTCATCTGGTCGTACCGCCTGAAGAAGAACATCGGGTTCGCGCTCGTCGCGTCCGACGCGAAGCCGGGCCAGTCCGTTGTGATCAGCAAGGATGGCCAGCGCCTGAATGGCGCGCTGACGGAACTACCTTTCCTTTGACCGACAGGCTACGCGCGCTGTCAGATTGGACGCCAACAAGGATACCGGAACGTGGATCTCACCAAACTCGACTTGGAATCGCTGGCGCTGACGGTAGATGCGAGCGGCATCGCCACCGCCCGGCTCAATCGCCCCGCCAAACGCAACGCGCTCAACGCGTCCACGATCGAGCAATTGGTGACGCTGTTCTCGGCGTTGCCGCGTGCCGGTGTCCGGGCCGTCGTGCTATGCGCCGCTGGCGATCACTTTTGCGCTGGCCTCGACCTCGTGGAACATCATCACGCCGATCGCAGTGCCGCTGATTTCATGCATCTCTGCCTGCGCTGGCACGAAGCTTTCAACAAGATCGAGTATTCCGGCATTCCGGTCATCGCCGCGCTGAAAGGTGCGGTGGTTGGCGGTGGCCTTGAGCTGGCGTCGTCGGTGCACATTCGCATCGCCGACCGGACCACTTACTTTGCTCTGCCCGAGGGCCAACGCGGCCTGTTCACCGGTGGCGGCGCCACCATCCGCGTCGCTGGCCTGGTCGGCAAGGCGCGCATGGTCGACATGATGCTGACTGGCCGCATCTACAAGGATCAGGAGGCGGTCGACGTCGGCCTGGCGCAATATCTGGTCGATGACAGTGAGACCAAAGCCTTCGCGATCGCGCGGCTGGCGGCTGAAAACCCGCCGCTCTCGAACTTCGCCATCTGCTCGGCCATCTCGCACATGCAGAACATGTCGGCGTTCGATGCGTCCTATGCCGAAGCGGTGGTGGCGGGCATCGTCAACACCGATGCAGCAGCGCGCGACCGGCTGGCAGCCTTCGCCAATAAGACCGCCGCGAAGGTCAAGCCGGAATAGGCGGGCAGGTGGCCAGCCTCGCACGCCAGTGTTGGGGGACTAAGTATTGTGTTGCTGTCCGTTGCATCCGACTGCGAGCCTCAAGAGAGTTCCGCAGCGCGATCGGGCAGAGTCGATCTCCAGCGCAATAAGCGCGCTTCGAACTCGAATCGCTGCGAATTCATCGGCAAACTGGGTGGCGACTGCGTAGGGTGCGAAAGGCCTTCTGCAGGCCGTATCGCACCAGAGGCTGGCGCCCACAGCCCGCTGTGGTGCGATACGGCGAAGACGCCTTTCGCACCCTGCGCCACACATCCGCACTCGAAGTGATTCACTTGGTGTGCTGACTGTCTTTATTGTGCTGCCGCGCACCCTGGCGGTTGTCGATC